>NZ_JBEZLR010000012.1:0-1639 GCF_040652275.1 Streptomyces sp. NPDC048275 | reverse complement strand
GCGCACCAGCCGAAGCCCCCGGCCGTCTCGTACGGTCGGGGGCTTCGTCGTTCCCCCCGGCCGTACGAGACGGCACGAGGAAGGGGCCCTCCGCTCAGAAGGGCCCCTTTCGTTCAGGACGAGAAGAGCATGCGGCCGAAGCTCTTCTGGCGGTGGTGGCCGCCGTAGTGACCGCTGTGTCCACCGTGCTGCGGGGCGCCCCAGGCGGGCGCGGGAGCGGACGGGTAGGCCTGCGGGGCGCCCGGGGGCGGCGGCGCGGGCTGCGACCACTGAGACTCCAGGCGGGTCAACGACTCCAGCTCGCCGTAGTCGAGAAATATCCCGCGGCAGCCGCTGCACTGCTCGATCTGGACGCCATTGCGGTTGTACGTGTGCATCGGCGCATGGCACTTCGGACACTGCATGCTCGGCTCAACTCCTCGCCGGTCGGTACTGCTTCCGCCAGGACAGACACTGCCCGTCCTCGGTCGGTTGCACCCTACGTCCTCGGTCCGTGTGCCAAATCGGGCGGGACGGTGCCCATTCGGCCGCAGGCGTCGATCACGGACTGCTGCACCTCGTCCAACGGGTCGCCCGCCGCCACGGACTTGGCGATCGCCAGGGCCGCGGTCTGCACCGTGAGGGCGCGTGCCGCGACGTCCAGGGCGGGCCAGGGGTCGCCGTCGGCGGGGACGGCCGGGCCGCCCGCGCACCGGTAGGCGGTCAGGAAGCGGGTCCACTCGTCGGGCGCGAGCAGGCCGCAGGCGTACCAGGCCGCCGGGCGGGCCAGGTCCCAGGTCGGCACGCCCACGCCGAGGTCGTCGACGTCGATGAGGAGCCAGGGGCCGGCCGGTGCCGGGTGGCGAACGAGCTGGCCGAGGTGGAGATCGCCGTGGCAGAGCGTCGTCGTGTCCGGCATGGGGGCCTGCGCGCGGGCCCAGGCGGGGAGGGTGGCCCAGGCACGCAGGACAGGGGCGGTGGCGGGGTGCGGGCCCGCCGCACGGAGCCGGGCGATCGCCTGGGCCGCCTTGACGGGGCCCCGCATGGCCGGCAGGCCGGGCGGCGCGGGTGTCCGGTGGAGGCGGGCGAGGAGGGAGGCGGCCGCTTCCCAGGGGGCGGCATCAGGCACTTCCGGGTCGACGGGAGTGCCGTACGGCCAGAAGGTCACGAGACGGCCGTGGAGGTCGACCGG
Organism: Streptomyces sp. NPDC048275; assembly: GCF_040652275.1. Lineage (NCBI taxonomy): Bacteria > Bacillati > Actinomycetota > Actinomycetes > Kitasatosporales > Streptomycetaceae > Streptomyces > Streptomyces sp. NPDC048275. The sequence continues at coordinate 468 of NZ_JBEZLR010000012.1, read as the reverse complement.
GGTGGGCCGGAGCGGGGCGAGGAGTGTGTCCGCCGCGTCGGTGGCGACGGCCAGGCGCCGGGAGAGTTCCGCGCGGCCCGTGCCAGGAGCGTGGGCCTTGGCCACGGTGTCGCCATGGCGGACGACGGTGCCGTCGTGGCGGTCGGCGAGGACGGCGTCGTGGTGCGCGCAGGCGGTGGCCACGAGGTGGGCCGCGCTTCGCGCCCTGACGGTCAGAGCGGGCAGCACATCTGCGGTCACGGGTCCCCCTGGGGTGCTTTCGGTTCCTCGTGAGCCTACGCAGGCTTTCCTCGCTGCTAGATCCTGCCGTCACATTCCCGTCGTCCGCCCGGAGGGCGGGCCTCGCGCCCGCCGCGGAACGGCTGATGTCTGCCGTAGGTGCGTGCTCTCGGCGTGCCGGGCGCAGACCCTCGTACTGGTTGTACGCGTCCGACACCCCGAGCGCCAGCTCCGTGTAGACCGTGTTGT
>NZ_JBEZLR010000011.1:132370-150684 GCF_040652275.1 Streptomyces sp. NPDC048275 | reverse complement strand
CGAGCGGGATCTGCACGACGGTACGCAGGCGCGGCTGGTGTCGCTGTCGATGCGGATCGGCATCGCGAAACGGGCGTACGACCGCGATCCCGAGGCCGCGCGCAAGCTCCTCGACGACGCGCAGGACCAGGCTGAAGAGGCGCTGACGGAGCTGCGGCACGTCGTCCGTGGCATCCACCCGCCGATCCTCACCGACCGCGGGCTTGCGGGGGCGGTGCGGGCGCTCGCGGCGAGCAGCGGGCTCGACGTCACGGTCGTCGTGGACGGTCTGGAGGACGGGGCACAGAGCGGTTCCCGGGCACCGGCCGCGATCGAGGCGGCGGCGTACTTCGTGGTCGCCGAGGCGCTGACCAACGCGGCCAAGCACAGCGGATCCGACCGTGCCGAGATCCGGCTCGCCCGCATTCCGGGCGGCCTGCGCGTCCAGGTGCGCGATGCGGGGCAGGGCGGTGCCGGGGGCACCTCCCAGGCTTTCGGCTCCGGGGGAGAAGCGGGCGGTTCCGGGCTGCTCGGTATGCAGCGACGCGTGGCCGCGCTCGACGGGACCCTGTTGATGACCAGCCCCGTCGGGGGGCCGACCGTGATCGAGGTGGAGCTGCCGTGCGTGTGGTGACCAGGACAGTGGAGGGGGAGCCGCCGTGCGCGTGGTGATCGCCGAGGACAACGCCCTGCTGCGGGAGGGGATGGTGCTGCTGCTCACCTCCGCCGGGCACGAGGTGGTGGCCGTCGCGGGCAGCGGGCCCGAGGTGCTGCCCGCGCTGCTCGAACAACGGCCGGACATCGCCGTGCTGGACGTCCGGATGCCGCCCGGTTTCCGTGACGAGGGGCTGCGCGCGGCACTCGAGGCGCGCAAGGAGATCCCCGGGCTTCCGGTGCTGGTGCTCTCGCAGTACGTCGAGGAGTCGTACGCCGCGGAGCTGCTCGGCGGTGGCGCGAGCGGGGTGGGCTATCTGCTCAAGGACCGGGTGGGCCGGGTGGACGAGTTCCTCGACGCGCTGGACCGGGTCGCGACCGGCGGCACGGCCCTGGACCCCGAGGTCGTCACCGAACTCCTCACCCGGCGCCGCAACGACCCCCTCGACACGCTCACGCCCCGTGAGCGCGAGGTCCTCAAACTGATGGCGGAGGGGCGCGACAACGCGACCATCGCCAAGGCCCTGGTCGTCACGGAACGCTCCGTCAGCAAGCACATCGGCAACGTCTTCCTGAAGCTGGGGCTCCCGCCGAGCGACAGCGGACACCGCAGGGTGCTGGCCGTACTGGCGTACCTCAACAGGGAGTCATGAGCGGGCTCGGGTAAGGGCCCGCCGACCGCCGGTCCCACCCGCCGCCCCGGGGTGACGCGGGCCAGGTCAGCGGGGCGTGGGGTGGTCCGGTGCGCAGCCTCGGAGGGTGTGGGCGATGACGTTCTCCAGGCCCGCGTCCAGGGTGTCGGCGGGCAGGGTGCTGCTGACGGCGAGGCTCACGAAGCCGCGGAGGGTGCTGAAGAGCGGGATGCCGATGGTTTCCAGGGGGCCCTCGCGGACCTCGCCTCTGCGCTGGCCCTCCGTGATCAGTTTCCCGACCAGGCCTGCCATGCCCTGGGATGCCTCGCGCAGGGCCTCGGAGGCCGCCGGGTCGTGCTTGATGGAGAACATCAGGTCGAGGAGTTCCGCGTTGGTGGTGGCGAAGTCCACATAGGCGCGGGCCAGGGCCCCGAACTGATCGGCGAAGGACTCGCCCGCCGACTCCTGTGACGCGGCCAGGGTCGCGACGAGGCGTTCGAAGCCGACCAGCGCCAGTGCGTCCAGCAGGGCCTGCTTGTCCTTGAAGTGGCGGCTCGGGGCGGCATGGCTGACGTCCAGGTCGCGGGCGAGTTCGCGCAGCGAGAGTGCGGCCGGCCCCTTCTCCCTGAGCGTCTCCTCGGCCCGGGACAGCAGCGCGGCGCGCAGGTCTCCGTGGTGGTAGCGGCGAAGGCGGGTCTGCATGGCGGTCAGTGTATCCGGAATGTGGATGGCGACTACATTGTTGTCGCCGTCAGCATTGTTGGCATTGGCATCATTGTTGGCGTTGACAGCATTGTTGTCGGCGCCTACATTCGTGGCATGGCTACCAAGGACTCGGCTGTCGAGAAGAACAAGAAGAAGTGGAACGTCGGCGACATCGGTGACCAGACCGGCCGTACCGCCGTCGTCACCGGCGCCAACAGCGGGCTCGGCATCGCCACCGTCGACGCCCTGGCCCGAGCCGGAGCCCATGTCGTCCTCGCCGTACGGGACCCGAAGCGCGGCGAGGAGGCCGCCCTCACCGTCAACGGCAGCGTCGAGGTGCGGCGGCTGGATCTGGCGGATCTCGCCTCCGTGCGCGAGTTCGCCGCCTCATGGCAGGGCGACCTCGATCTGCTGATCAACAACGCGGGCGTCATGAACATCCCCGAGGCCGCCACCAAGGACGGCTTCGAGATGCAGTTCGGGACGAACCATCTGGGTCACTTCGCGCTGACCAACCTGCTGCTGCCGCACGTCACCGACCGGGTGGTCACCCTGTCCTCGGGGGCGCACAAGATCCCCGGCAGCACTCGCATCCACTTCGAGAACCTGAATCTGACGGGTGAGTACTCACCCATGGCCGCCTACAGCCAGTCCAAGCTCGCCAATCTGCTGTTCACCCTCGAGCTCCAGAGCCGCCTGGCCGCCGCGGGATCGTCCGTACGGGCCCTCGCCGCGCACCCCGGCTGGGCCGCCACCAACCTCCAGGGCCGGGATGCCAGCGTGCTGCGCCGCGCGCTGATGTCGGTGGGCAACCGGGTCATCGCCCAGGACAACAAGGCCGGCGCCCTGCCCACGCTGTACGCCGCCACGGAGGACCTGCCCGGCGCGAGCTATGTCGGACCGGACGGTTTCGGCGAGATGCGCGGCGCACCGGCGCTGGTCGGCCGCTCGGCCGCGGCCAGCGACCCGGTGTCCGCGGTCCGTCTGTGGGCGGCCTCCGAGGAGCTGACCGGCGTCAGGTTCCCCGAGTTGGCCAAGGTGGCGGTGGAGGTCTAGGCGCTGTCGTCACCTTCCCGCCTGCCTCGGGCCGACGACGGGAAGGTGACGACAGGACCTAGGCGCGCGCCGCGCCCGGGTGCAGCCGGACCCACCCCGCCCACGCCGACGTGATCATGTCCTCGACGTCGTACTTCGCCTTCCAGTTGAGTTCGGCGGCGATGCGGTCGGCCGAGGCGACGACGCGGGCCGGGTCGCCGGGGCGGCGCGGCGTGGTGACCGGCGGGCGGTCGTAGCCGGTGATCGCGTTGATCCGGTCGATCATCTCGCGGACCGAAACGCCTTCCCCGCGACCGATGTTGAGGGTCAGGGCCCGGCCGCGTGAGCCCCGCAGGGCGCGTGCCGCGGCCACATGGGCCTCCGCCAGGTCCACCACGTGGATGTAGTCCCGCACGCACGTCCCGTCGGGCGTCGGGTAGTCGTCACCGAAGATGCGCGGCGGCGCGTCCTCGGTGAGCTTCTCGAAGACCATGGGGACGAGGTTGAAGACACCGACGTCCGCGAGTGCGGGCGTCGCCGCTCCCGCCACGTTGAAGTAGCGCAGCGACGCCGTGGACAGGCCTGTCGCGCGGCCCGTCGCGCGGACCAGCCACTCGCCCGTCAGCTTCGTCTCGCCGTACGGGCTCATCGGGACGCAGGGCATCTCCTCCGTCACCAGGTCCACATCCGGCATGCCGTACACCGCGGCCGAGGAGGAGAACACGAAGGACGGGACGTTCGCCGCCGTCACGCCTTCCAGCAGGACCCGCAGGCCCTCGACGTTCTCGCGGTAGTAGTGCAGCGGGAGCTCCACGGACTCGCCGACCTGCTTCTTGGCCGCCAGGTGGACCACGCCCGTGATCGCGTGGTCCTTGAGCGTCCGGGCCAGCAGATCGGCGTCCAGGGTCGAGCCGACCACCAGCGGAACGCCCGCGGGGATCCGCTCCGCGATGCCTGTGGACAAATCGTCGTAGACCACGGCCTGTTCGCCCGCGTCGCGCATCGCGCGGACGATGTGCGCCCCGATGTAGCCGGCGCCGCCGGTGATCAGCCAGGTCATGTGAGGCCGTCCCCTCGTCAGAGAACCATTGGTGAGTCGTCGGTGAGCCATTGGTCGGGCTGGTGTCGTCGATCGCGTATCAGTGAACCAGGCGTCTGAGGCGACGGTGTGCCACTTCGGTCATTCCTCGCCATCCGGGCGCGAGGTGCACCGCCAGTGACCCCGCGCGGGTGCGGTACGGATGCACCAGCAGGACGCCGTGGCGGGCGTCCAGGATCACGCGGCGGCGCAGCAGGCCAGGCCCGGCGATCGCGTGGGCGGTGACGTGACGGCTCGACCCGTCGCGGAAACGCAACGTCAGCCGCAGGTCCCAGGTGCCGCGGCCCAGCGCCGACAGCTCCACCGGCGTCTCGGCCGACCAGGTGGCCCGGTCCGGGGCCGGGTCCGGGTCCGGCACGAGGGCGACCTGTCGACCGAGACCCACTCGCCGGCCCTCCTCCCGGTGCACGAACTCGACGTCCGCCACGGCCGGACCGGCCTTTGCGATCCGCCCGTACAACCCGTACATGTCGTGCAGGCGCAGCCGCAGTCGTGCCGCACGCGCGCGTGGCCGTAGTTCCGCGTCGACGGCCGCCGGCAGCTCGTGCACGGGGCGCAGCAGGAGATGGTCCAGCGTGACGTGGGGCAGATCGTGCGACCAGATGGGCGTGGAGTCGGCGGCGCGGGCGTACGGCGGGCGCAGCCGGGCGGGGCGGGCGGCGAGTTCCGTGAGGCGGGCGAGGTCGCGCGGTTCGGGGGAGGCGAGGACGACGCGGGCGATCAGCCGGCCGGGGGCGGTCGGGTTGACGGTGAGGTCGCTCGTGTCGAAGGTCGACAGGTACGCGCGCGTGAGATCCCACCACGCGCGCCGGTACTCCGCGCCGCGCAGCTCCAGCTCGCGGGTGTACATGCGCAGTTCGTGGTCGAGGAACTTGGCGTGCGTGGCTCGCGCGAGCCGCTGCTCACCGGCGCCGAGGAGGATCTCGTAGGCGGCCCGGTTCGCCGCGGTCCGGGCCCGCCAGTTGTCGACGTCCGCGCGGTCGAGCGAGAGGGACAGGCGGGCGGCGGTGCGCCGTACGTGCCACACGTACACCGTGGCGGGGATCAGCGCGATGCGCGGCCCGGCGGCCAGCACGCGTGCGGTGAACACGAAGTCCTCGTAGGGGTGGCGGCCTTCGGGGAAGCGGATGCCGTGCTCGTGGAGGAAGTCGGTGCGATACAGCTTGTTGACGCAGAGCGTGTCGTGGACCAGGCGCGGGCGCCGGGACGGGTGGTCGATCAGGGCGGGCCTCGCGTACAGCTCGCGCTCCCAGGGGATCTCGCGGCCCGAGGGCAGCTCGCGGCGCACGCACAGGCCCGCCGTGACCTGTGTGCGCTGTTCGAGCGCCGCCGCGAGCAGCGCGTCCACCGCGCCGGGCGGCAGCACGTCGTCGCTGTCCAGGAACATCACGTACGGGGCCCTGGCGGCGTCGATCCCGTCGTTGCGGGGGCTGCCGCAGCCGCCGCTGTTGTCCGGGCGGTGGATGACCCGCAGGCGCGGCTCGGCGGCGGCGAGGCGGTCGAGGAGGTCCGCGCTGCCGTCGGTCGAGCGGTCGTCGACGGCGAGTACCTCCCGGACCGCCGGGCCCTGCGCGAGCGCCGAGCGCACCGCGTCCGTCACATGGGTGGCGTCGTTGTAGCCGATGACGACGACGCAGACCTGCGCGTGGTGCGGCTTCACGGGATCAGTTCCGTGCGGGAACGGCGGAGAACGGTGGATTTCACCCCGCCCGTCACGGGAACGCCTGTCACGGGAACGTCCGTCACCGGAACGCCCGTCGCGGCAGTGCCGGTTGCCGGAGCGTCAGGCACGGGAAGGCCCGACCGCCACAGCCGCGAGAACGACAGCAGCGCCGCCGTCGCCAGCAGACCGTTGCGTACGAGCATCAGCAGGCAGCCCGTCCAGGTGCTGTGGACGACCTCCCCGTACAGGCCGGGATAGGCGACGGAGCCGACCGCCGTCGCCGCCACGATCAGCGCGGCCACCGGGCGTTGCGTGGTGTGTCGCGAGGTCAGGCACACGGCGGACAGGCCGAGCAGCCACACCATGTACTGCGGGCTGATCACCCGGCTCGTCACCGTGAACAGCAGGACGGCGGTGAGCGCGGCGTCGTACGGCGTCGACGGCGTCCAGCGGCGCGCCCGAGCCCGCCACAGCAGCAGAAGCCCGAAGGCGGCGACCGTGAGGGCGAGCGAGACGGCCGCGACCGCCGGGACGTACGGACCCACGAACTCCATCGCGCCGTACTGGTAGCGCACCCGGCCCGGCCAGCCCGCGTGGCGCGCGAAACCGAGGACCGTGCCGCCCAGCGACTCGATCTGCACGCCCCGGCCGCCCTGCTGGCGCAGGAAGTCCAAGGGGTTGCCGAAGGCCGCCGTCAGGACGGCGAGCAGGCCGGCCGCCGTGACCGCCGCCGACGTCCAGGCCTCCCGTGTCGTACGACCCCGCGGGGCGCCCAGGAGGGTCAGCGCGGGCCAGACCTTCACCAGGGCGCCGAGCGCGGCGAACGCGCCGCACGCGCGCGTGGAGCGCGTCAACGTCAACAGGGAGATGACGGCGAACGCCGTGACCTGCACGTCGTACCGCGCCAGCGGAATGTGCAGCAGCAGCGGCAGGCCCAGCGTCCACAGCACCGCGCCCCGCGGACTGCGGCCAGGACGGGTGCCCGCGCGCGCGAGTGCCAGCGCGATCACGGCGTCCGCCACGAGCGTGAGCGTCACGAAGGCCTGGACGTACGTCAGGCTCGGCAGCAGCGCGGGCGAGAGCAGCATGGGGCCCGCGCCCGGTGGGTACTGCCACAGCCGGTCACCTGCCGGAAAGGCGCCGTGCGACAGGACGCCGTACCAGCGGAAGTACAGGTGACTCACCTCGCGCGACACCGCGCCGTTGCCCAGCGGGGCGATGTCGTCGTGCGCGAGCAGCCAGAGCATCAGGGCGCGAGTGGCCACCCAGGCGGCGGCGAGAGCGAGCAGGGGGAACCGGCGGTGTCGGGGGGGCTGGTAAGCGCTCATCAAGGCCGGATCGTAAGCTGCATGGATGCCTCATGAGCGCCGATACGCCGTCAATACCTTTCGAAGGTTGGCTAATAGCAAAAAATCGGTCCCATGGTGAGAGTGTTGAGGAAGCGGTGCGGCGTCGGCCGCCCCGAGTTCGTGGCGGTGTCCGTGCCCATGCTCGTCATGCTGGCGCTCGGGCTGTGGGGGCTGGACCGCGGCGGCATGTGGCGAGACGAGGCCGCCACCTTCCAGGTCGCACAGCGTTCGGTCCCGCAGATCTGGCACCTGCTGCACCACGTCGACGCGGTGCACGGCCTGTACTACCTCCTCATGCACGTCGTCCTCGCCCCCGACTTCGGCGAGGTCGCCATCCGGCTCCCCTCGGTCTTCGGCGCCGCCGCGACCGCGGGCCTCGTCGCCGCCCTCGGCGTCCGCCTGTGCCGTCCGCGCGTCGGCCTGTGGGCGGGCCTGCTGTACGCGGTCACGCCCATGACCGGACACTTCGCACAGGAGGGCCGCTCGTACGCGCTCGTCGCGGCCGGCGCGGCGGGGGCGACGCTGCTCCTGGTACGCGCGGTACGCGCGCCGCGTGTCGGGGGCTGGTGGGTGTACGGGGGGACCGTCGCCGTCACCTGCCTGCTGCACGAGTTCGCGGTGCTGTTGCTGCTCGCGCACGCGGTGACCCTGGCGGTGGCGCGGATGCCGTGGCGGGTGTGGCGGCGGTGGGGGTGCGCGGTGGGGGCCGCGGTGCTCGTGCTGTCGCCGCTGGTGCTCGTCTCGCACGGGCAGTCCGCCCAGGTCGCGTGGCTGTCGCCGCCGAACGCGGAGAGTGTGGACCGGCTGCTGCGCGCGTTCACCGGGTCGACCGAGCCTGTCCTCGTGCCCTACCTGGCCCTCATCGGCCTCGCGGTGAGCCCGCCACGCGCGCGACGCGGGGAGGTGACGCTCGCGGCGGTCGCCCTGCCGCTGATGGTGGTCCCGCCCGCGGTGCTGATCACGGTCTCCCGCTTCTGCCCGCTCTACGACCAGCGGTATGTGCTGTACGCCCTGGCGGGGGCGCCGTTGCTGGCCGCGACGGGGGCGGACCGCCTGGCGGGGGCGGTGGCGCGGCTGTGGTCCACGACGGCGGGACCGAGGCTGCGGATGACGGCGGCGGTGTCGCGGCTGCGGTGGGCGGGGCGGGCGTCGAGGGCGCCGCTGGTGAGGCCTAGGGCCTGTCCGGAGTTTCCGGCCTGCGCCGCGACGCCTGGCACGGCGCCTCGCCGCGTTGTCGGGATCGTCCGCGTACGCCCAGTACGCGGACGACCCTCCGCCTTGCGATGCACCGCACCAGACGCCGCGGCGCCCGCCCTCCGGGCGGACGACGGGAAACTCCGGACAGGCCCTAGGGCGCGGCTGCCGTTCGTCGGTCTCGCCGGTGTCCTCGCCATCGCCGCCTCCTTCGCCGTCCAGTTTCCCCTGCTCCGCCAGGACCGCGCCCTCGATCGCCGTCCCGACAACCTTGCCGCGGTCTCCGCCGTCGCCGGGCGCGAACTGCGGCCCGGCGACCCGGTGTTGTTCCTGCCGTCGCTCGCGCGGCGGTCGGCGCTGGCCTATCCGAAGGGCTTTCACGGGGTGCGCGACATCGCGCTCAGGACGCCCGCGCACGCGTCCGGGACGCTCTACGGGGAGGAGGCGGGCCCGGGTGAGCTGCGCCGCCGGCTCGAGCGGCTCAACCGTGTGTGGGTGGTCGCCGAACCGTTCGCGATGCAGCCGACCTGGTCGGCGCGGACCGCCACCGATCGAGCCAAACTCACCCTGCTCGACAAGGCGTTCACCCTGCGCGAGCAACTCGTCCGCAAGGGCGTCACCCTGCGCTTGTACGTACGCCGACCGACGTCATGGGCGAGGCCCGTCGGCCCGGGCGAAGGGCGGGCGGCCCTGGTTCAGCGCCCCCTCGTCCGGCGCCCCCTCGTGCAGCACCGCCTCGTCCACCGCCGGCTCCTCCAGGCCCCCGTCAGCCAGGACCGCCTCGTCGAGCGCCGTCGTCAGCCGGTCCAGGCGCGTCCGCAGCTCCCGGATCTCGTCGAGCTCGAAGCTCGTCGCGGCGGCGATCCGGCGCGGCACGAGCAGCGCGCGCTCGCGCAGGGCAGTGCCCTCGTCGGTGAGGTGGACGTGCACGGAGCGCTCGTCGCGGGCGCTGCGCTCACGGCGTACGAGACCGGCCGCCTCCAGTCGCTTGAGCAGCGGAGACAGGGTCCCGGAGTCGAGCCGCAGATGCTCGCCGACCTTCTTCACCGGCAGCTCTCCGTGCTCCCACAGCACCAGCATCACCAGGTACTGGGGGTAGGTGAGCCCCAGATCCTTGAGGATCACCCGGTAGACGCTGCCGAAGGCGCGCGACGCGGCGTTCAGTGAGAAGCAGATCTGCTGGTCGAGACGGAGGTAGTCCCCGTCGGGCGGAGTCAGGGGCGGGGCCTGGGGGCTGGGGGTCGGCAGGGCGGTCATGGATCCAGGATAGCTCTCGCCCGTCATTAAGTTGTGCGCAATTGAATTGCGTGCTCTAATTGAGGACGTGAGGCGGTCGGACCGGCCGCCCCGGCAAGACCTTGACTTGAGAGGGACGGTCTCCATGGACACGCTCTACACCGCTGTCGCCACCGCCACCCACGGCCGCGAGGGCCGCGCCGTCAGCTCCGACGGCAAGCTCGACCTCCAGCTGGCCCTCCCGGTGGAGATGGGTGGCAATGGCCAGGGCACCAACCCCGAGCAGCTGTTCGCGGCCGGTTACGCCGCCTGTTTCGCCAGCGCCCTCGGCCTCGTCGGCCGCGCCGCGAAGGTCGACGTCAGCGAGGCCGCGGTGACCGGCGAGGTCGGCATCGGCAAGCAGGGCGAGGGCTTCGGCCTCGCCGTCACGCTCCGCATCGAGCTTCCCGACTCCGTGGATGCGGCCACCGGCCGCAAGCTGGTCGAGCAGGCCCACCAGGTGTGCCCCTACTCCAACGCCACCCGCGGCAACATCCCGGTCGAGCTCGTCGTCGAGTAGGTTCCCGTCCTTCCGACTCCCGCACCTCGCGCCTCTCAAGGGGCGCGAGGCTGTGGCATGTGCGGCTCCGTCACGTGGGCGAGACCAGCCCCCACCACCCTGCGGCTACGACGACGTCAGGATGTCGCGTCCCACCCGCGCCGGCACGGCGTCGACGGACACCTGCTCCACGACCTGCTCGCCCAGCATCAGCGTCCGCACGACCCGCTCGGCCGCCCGCCCGTCGTCGAACGCGCAGAACCGCTCCCGGAACCCGGCCCGCAGCCGCGCCGACTCCGCGTCCTGCCAGGTCCCGGACCCGAACAGCCACACCAACTCCCGGTAGGAGCACGCGACATGGCCCGGCGCGTCGGCGGTGATGTCGAAGTAGGCGCCGCGGCTCGCCGCGTACGCCCCCCAGTCGTCGGCGTGGATCACGATCGGCCGGTCCAGGTTGGCGTAGTCGAACATGAGGGCCGAGTAGTCCGTGACCAGCACGTCGGAGGCGAGCATCAGATCCTCGACGTGCGGCTCGTCCGTCGCGTCGACGAGAACCCCGCGCCGGTGCAGCTCCGCCAGGCCCATCCCGCGCGCCGGGCCGTCCGCGAGCGACGGATGCAGGCGGACGACGAGGGTGTGGCCCGCACCGAGGTCGCCGGCGAACCGGGCGAGGTCGATACGGTCGGCGTACCCGCCCCGGACGTAGTCGCGGCGCGTCGGCGCGTACAGGACCACGGTGTGGTCGGCGGGGATGCCCAGGCGGGCGCGGATCTCGTCACCCGGCTTCCCGTTGACGAGTACGTCGTTGCGGGGACTGCCGGTGCGCAGCGAGGTGAAGTGGCAGGGGTAGGCGCGGTCCCAGACCAGCTCGGAGTGGCGGTTGGCGACCAGGCTGTAGTCCCAGCGGTCGGCGCGGCGCAGCATCCCCGGCACGTCGAAGCCGTGCCGGGCTCCGGGCTTGTCCAGCAGGTCGGCCGCCATGTACTTCAGCGGGGTGCCCTGGTGGGTGTGGATGTGGACGCTGCCGGGGCGTTTGACGAGTGCGCCGGACCAGTTGACGTTGTTGACGAAGTACGTGGCCCGGGCGGTCACTTGGCGGTAGCGCGGTGAGTCCGGGGTGACGTACTCGATGCCGGGCGGCAGCAGCGGCACCCGGTCCTCGCGCACCACCCACACCGAGCGGATGTGCGGGGCGAGTTCACGGGCCGCACGGTGGATCGCGCCCGGATCGCCGAGCACCCCCCGGTGCGAGAACGCCGAGTAGACCGCCAGGCTCGGGTCCAGCGGGCGGTGTTCGTGCGCGGCGGACCAGCCGCGCTTGATGCGGGTGACGGTCGCCTTGCGTGCCTGCCGCCCGCGCCGGTCGAGTTTCCCGCCCAGCTGCTCCGCCTGCCGCCGGGCGCGATAGCGGACGTAACCGCCCTCCAGGACGCGCAGATCGCTCGGCACCGGCCCGCTCCTGTGCTCGCGGAAGAGGGCGGCCGTACGCCGGAAGAACTCGGCCTTGTCGGACTCGGGCAGCCGGTCCGGCTTGGAGAGGATGTCCAGGCAGTGCTTGCCCATCCTGCGATGCAGATACGGGCGCCACCTCGCCAGTTCCGGGCGGGAGTCGACGAACGCGAAGACCCGCTCGTACTGGTCGTGGATGTCGAAGTGCTTGCGGCTGGTGGTGGACAGGATGTTGCCCTGACGCCGCTGCCGGTAGGCCAGACAGATCCGGTCCAGCGTGGCGATGCGCTCCGCGCTGAGCATGACGGGGAACGTCCAGGGCGTGTCCTCGTAGTAGCCGGGCGGGAAGGTGAAGTCCTCGCGCCGGATGAACTCGCGGCGATAGACCTTGTTCCACACGACCATCAACAGGTCCAGGATCTCCGGGCGTTCGGCGGCCGTGAAGGTGCCGTCGCCCCCCTCCGCCAGGACGCGTGCGAGGACGTTCCGGCGCGTCCCGCCCCACCAGTACGTTCGCGCGTAGTCGAACACGAGGACGTCGGGGTCGTCGGGGTCGTCCGGGTCGGCGGTCTCGTCCAGGCGGTCGGCGATGGCGCGCAGGGCGCCCGGTGTGAGCGTGTCGTCGCTGTCGAGGAAGAAGAGGTAGTCCCCGGTGGCGTACGGCATTCCGGCGTTCCGGGCAGGGCCGAGCCCCACGTTGTGAGGCAGGTGCAGCACCCGTACGCGCGGGTCGCGGGCCGCGTACTCGTCGAGGATCGCGCCGCAGCCGTCCGGCGAACAGTCGTCGACGGCGATGACCTCGAGGTCCGGGTACGACTGCTCCAGGACCGAGTCGAGGCACTCGCGCAGAAAGCCCTGCACCTTGAAGACGGGCACGATGATGCTGAAGCGGGGCACGTCAGCTCCTCACGAAGATGGACGCGGCGGGGGCCACCACGCGCTCGGCGAGCGGGACCACCGGGGGGATCGCCTCGGGCGGCTCGCCCAGCAGCACTCTCCGTACGACCCTCTCGGCGGCCCTGCCGTCGTCGAACTGGCAGAAACGCTCCCGGAACTCGGCCCGCAGGGCCCGCGAAGAGGCGTCCGCGTAGGAGCGGTCGTGGAAGACCCGCGCGAGCTCCTGCGGGGTGCGGGCCACCGGGCCCGGCGGTGCCTGCGTCACGTCGAAGTAGACGCCCCGCGTCTCCCGGTAGACCTCCCAGTCGTCCGCGTACACGACGATCGGGCGGTCGAGGTTGGCATAGTCGAACATGATCGACGAGTAGTCCGTGATCAGCACGTCGGCGGCCAGACAGACGTCCTCCGAGGAGCGGTGCCGGGTCACGTCGATGATCCGGCCGCTGCTCTTTCCACGGCCCTCGTCGTAGAAGTAGTGGGCGCGCAGCAGGACGACGAACTCGTCGCCGATCTCCTCGCAGAACGCCTCCAGGTCGAGCCGGGCCTCGAAACCGGTGCTGTGGTCGCGGTGCGTGGGCGCGTAGAGGAGGGCCGTCCTGCCCTCGGGGACGCCCAGCCGCTCGCGCACACGGGCCACGTCGTCGGCGGTCGCCGTGTAGTAGACGTCGTTGCGCGGATAGCCGTACTCCAGGGCCTCGTACGTGCCGGGGAAGGCCCGCTCCCACATCTGGGTGGAGTGATGGTTGGAGGAGAGGTTGTAGTCCCAGCGGTCCACGCGGTTCAGCAGCTTTTTGAAGCTGCCGGTCGCGGCGGCCACCACGGGATACGTCGACTGGTCGACGCCCATCTTCTTCAGCGGGGTGCCGTGCTGGGTCTGTACGTGCACGGTGCCGGGGCGCTTGACGACACCGTCCGCGAAGTTGGCGTTGTTGATGAAGTACTTGGCGCGGGCCAGCACCTCCCAGTAGCGGCGGCTGCCGATCACGGCGTGCTCGACGCCCTTCGGCAGCTCGTCCACCGCGCCGGGCTCGACCAGGAACACCGAGCGGATGTGCGGGGCGAGTTCGCGGGCCTTGGCGTGGATCGCGGCCGGATTGCAGGCGTAGCCGCGGCCCCAGTACGCGCAGTACACGGCCAGGTTCTCGTCGAGGGCGCGGCGCAGGTGCGTGGCGTAGCGGGCGCGGGTGCGCGGCATCCTCGGGCGCGGCACCCTTCGTACCGCCTTCGCCGCCGCCCGGTTGGCGCCGCGCAGCGTCCGGAACGCGCTGTACGCCCCGGCCGCGAGCAGCCGGTGTTGCACTCCGACACTGCCCGCCGGTGGCTGGAACCCGGCCGGGCGGTGGCGCCGGTAGAGCGTGCCCGCGCAGCGGAAGAAGGCCCGGCGGTGGCGCGCGGGCAGTCGGTTCGGGTGGGCGGCCGTCTTCAGGACGAGGGTGAAGAATTGATCGAACAACGCTTGTGACCGCTCGTCGGACAGCCCCTGTTCGGCGGCTGTCCGCATCACCAGGTCGATCTGGTCGAGGAGGTGGAGCTGCTGCTCACCCGGTGCGTTCAGCTTGCTGCCCTGCCGCCGCAGCAGATGCCGTACGACGACCGAGCGCAGCACCGCCACCCGCCCGGCGGCCACGGTCACCAGGCCGCCCCAGCCGAGGTCCGTGAAATGCCCGTCGGGAAAGGTGAGTCGGTGTTCCAGGAGGAAGGCGCGGCGGTAGGCCGCACTCCACGCCGGGAGCCGCACGCCGGTCAGCTGCGGCGCCCGGTCCGGGGCGAACACCCCTCGAGGTGTCGGCGGGAGCGGGGGCTTGGTCGTCGCGCCGGACCACCAGTGGACCCGCTCGTGCGCGAAGTAGAGGACGTCCGCGTTGTGCCGGAGCTCGGCGTCCAGGGTTGCCAGCGCGCCCGGCACCAGGACGTCGTCGCCGTCGAGGAAGAGCAGATATGTACCCCTCGCCACCCCGATCCCGGTGTTGCGCGCCGCGCCCAGCCCGCACGACGGCGGCGAGTACAGGGGGACGACACGGGAGTCCCGCGCGGCGTACCCGGCGACGAGCTCGCCCTCCGGGGACTCCGGCCCGTCGCAGACCGGGATCAGCTCGAGGTCGCCGAAGGACTGGGCGAGGACAGAGTCCAGCGCGTCGGCCAGTCGTCCGGCGACTCCATGGGTGGGCACGATGACGCTGAAGAGGGGCATTCTGCTCTTTCTTTCATGGAACGCTCACGGAAACGCTGGTCAGGGACTTCATCGCCCCGGCCGCCCGGCGGGCCGCCACGTGGTGGGCCGGGTCGGTGTGGGCCGCGAGGGACTGGAAGGCATGCCCGCTCCTGCTCAGAAGGTCTCGGCGATGGGGGCGCCGCCGGGCGCGGGAACGGTGGTGAGGGGGGCGTCCGGGCGGGCCGCGGCGGCCGACGGGACCGGATGCAGCTCCGTGAGCGGCACGGCTCGCGGCAGTCCGCCCCGCTCGCCCAGCACGACATGGCGTACCACCCGCTCGGCGGCGCGCCCGTCCTCGTACGGGCAGAACCGTTCGCGGAACGCGGCCCGCAGCTGCGACGAGCGGGAGCCGCGCCAGTGGCCGGACGAGAAGATGTCGATCAGCTCGTCCTCGCTGCGCGCCACCGCGCCCGGCGGGAAGGCGCGCAGGTCGAAGTAGGTGCCGCGGGACGCCTCGTACGCCTCCCAGTCGTCCGCGTGGATGACGATCGGCCGGTCGAGGGCCGCGTAGTCGAACATCAGGGACGAGTAGTCGGTGATCAGCGCGTCCGAGGCGAGGCACAGGGACTCGACGCTCGGGTGGTCGGAGACGTCGATGATCCGGGCGCCGGGGGTGTGGGTGAGCGGGGCGGCGTACGAGTGGTGGGCCCGGGTCAGCACCACGAAGCTGGGGCCGAGCCGGCGCAGGACGCGCTCCAGGTCGAGGCCGAGGCGCTGGGCGCGGCGGTAGTCGCGGTACGTGGGCGCGTACAGGACGGCGACGGCGGCCTCCGGGATGCCGAGGGACGCGCGCAACCGGGACACGTCCGCCGAAGTCGCCCGCTGGAACACGTCGTTGCGGGGGAGCCCGTACTCCAGTGTCGTGAACGCGGCCGGGAAGACCCGCTCCCAGACCAGGGTGGAGTGGCGGTTGCCGGACAGGCAGTAGTCCCACTTGTCGGCGCTGCGCAGCAGCTCGGCGAAGTCCGTGTCGCGGGCGGCGGCCGGGCGGTCCTGGAGGTCGAGGCCCATGTGTTTGAGCGGAGTGCCGTGCTGCGTCTGGATCATGATCTGGCCGCTGCGCTTGACCAGCCGGCGGTCGAAGTTGACGTTGTTCACGAGGTACTTGGAGCGGGCGAGTGCCGTCCAGTACGCCGTCGTACCGGGCCGCAGCCTGCGCGTCGAGGGCGGGATCGTGTGATGGTGCTCGGGGTGCGCGATCCACGCGGTGCGGATGTGCGGGGCGAGAGCGCGGAACGCCGACTCCAGGGCGCCCGGATTGCAGCCGTGGCCGCGCCCCCAGTAGCTGGAGAAGACGGCGCGGTCGGCGCGCAGGGGAAGACGGAGCTGGACGCGGTAGTGGAACTGCAGGGCGGCGCCGCGTGTGGTGCGGAGCAGTTCTTTCATGCCGCGCAGGGACTTTTTGCGCGCGTGCGAGGCCAGCGACAGCAGGCGGTACGTGCGGTGTGTGCCGAGCCGGACCAGGGCGTGCCGGACGCGGGCGCGCGGGCGGACGGGGGCGCCCGGCGTGCGGTAACGGCGGTAGTGGGTACGGGCCTTGCGGAGGAACTCGGCGCGGCTGCCGCGCGGCAGCCGGTCGCGCTTGGTGAACACCGTCGAGAGGTGGTCGACCATCCGGCGGAACAGGACCGGGCGCCAGCGGGCGGCCAGCTCCGGGTGCGCGTCGAGATGCGCGAAGACACGGTCGTACTGCTCGAAGATGTCGAAGTGGCTGCGGCTGCTGGTGCCGAGGATGTTGCCGAGCCGGCGCTGGCGGTAGTGGACGCACACGCGATCCAGCGTGGCGATGGTCTCGGCGGAGACCAGCACCGGATAGGTCCAGGGGGTGTCCTCGTAGTAGCCGGGCGGGAAGGTGAAGCCCTCGCGCTCGACGAACTCGCGGCGGTACGCCTTGTTCCAGACCACCATCAGGACCTTGAGCAGTCCTGGCCGGGCGTCGAGCGGGAAGGGCGCCGGGCCCTGCTCGGTGAGCTGCTCCGCGAACTGGTTGCGAACAGTCCTGCCGTTCCAGTACGTGCGCGCGTAGTCGTAGACCAGGACGTCCGGTTCGGCGGTCTCCTTCAGCCGGTCGGCGATCGCGCGCAGGGCGTCCGGAGTGAGCGTGTCGTCGCTGTCCAGGAAGATCAGATAGTCGCCGGTGGCGCGTTCGAGGCCCGCGTTGCGGGCGCGGCCCAGGCCGACGTTCTCGGGCAGGTGTACGGGACGGACGCGGCCGTCGCGGGCGGCGAACTCGTCGATGATCGCCCCGCAGGCGTCGGGCGAGTGGTCGTCGACGGCGATCAGTTCGAGATCGGGGTACGACTGATCGAGGACGGATTCAAGGCACTCGTGCAGGTACGCCTGAACCTTGTACGCGGGGACGATGACACTGAACCTGGGCAAGGCACATCCATGGGTCGGCGCGGGCATACTGCGCGGAAACGGCCGAAGGGGTGACTTGGTTACGCCAGATGTGGCATACGGGGGATTTTCCGGTGAACGCGCGGGGTTTTCGCGGTGACGGGCAAGGGGCGGGCCGGTGTCCGGCCCGCCCCTGAAATGCCGCTCCTGCCGGTCTACTTCACCGCGCCCGCCATCACGCCGGACACGAACTGCCGCTGGAACGCGAAGAACACGGCCAGCGGGATGACCATCGAGATGAAGGCGCCCGGCGCCAGCACGTCGATGTTGTTGCCGAACTGCCGTACCTGGGTCTGCAGTGCGACCGTGATCGGCTGGCTGCCCGAGTCGGAGAACACCAGCGCGACCAGCATGTCGTTCCACACCCACAGGAACTGGAAGATGCCGAGGGACGCGATCGCGGGACCGCCGAGCGGCATCACGACCCGTACGAACAGCCGTAGTTCACCCGCGCCGTCGAGCCTCGCCGCCTCCAGCAGCTCCCTCGGGATCTCCGCGAAGAAGTTCCGCAGCAGGAACACCGCGAAGGGCAGGCCGAAGCCCACATGGAAGAGGACGACGCCGAAGATCGTGCCGAAGACGCCGATGTTCCCGAAGAGTTCGGCGATCGGGATCAGCGCCACCTGCACGGGGACGACCAGCAGGCCGACCACGCCCAGGAACCACCAGTCGCGGCCGGGGAACTCCATCCAGGCGAAGGCGTAGCCCGCGAGCGAGCCGATGACCACGACGAGGACGGTCGCCGGGACCGTGATCAGCACGGTGTTCACCAGCGAGTCGGTGATGTCGCTGTTCTCCAGGAGCTTTTGGTAGCTGTCCACGGTGAGCTGCGAGGGCTCGCTGAACACCTTCCACCAGCCGGACGCGTTCATGTCCTCCGGTTTGCGCAGCGAGGACAGCAGCAGCCCGATGGTCGGCACCAGCCAGAACAGGCCGACGAGGAGCAGGACGACGCGTACGATCCCGCCGCTGACGCCGCTCGCCAGCCGGGAGCCGAGGGAGGGCTTGGCCTTGCGCGCGCTCTGCTCGCCTTGCGCGCTTTGTATGCCTTGCTTGCTCATCGCCGCACCTCCCGCCTGAGCCTGCGGATGTTGCTGCGTTTCCCCGGGGGATAACCCCCGGACCCCCAGCCGAAAGACGGGCGCACCGTCATCGCCGCACCTCCCGCCTGAGCCTACGGATGTTGCTGCGTTTCCCCGGGGGATAACCCCCGGACCCCCAGCCGAAAGACGGGCGCACCGTCATCGCCGCACCTCCCGCCTGAGCCTACGG
>NZ_JBEZLR010000011.1:0-132271 GCF_040652275.1 Streptomyces sp. NPDC048275 | reverse complement strand
GATGTTGAACAGCATCACCGGGATCACGAGCAGCAGCAGGAACACCGCGATGGCGCTCGCGATGCCCGGCTGGTCCTCCGAGAAGCCCTTGCGGTACAGCTCCAGGGCCAGCACGTTGGCGTCGTCCTGGGACGAGCCCGGCGCGATGATGAAGACCAGGTCGAACACCTTCAGCACGTTGATCATCAAGGTGACGGTGACGACCGCGAGCACGGGCGCGAGCAGCGGCACGGTGACCCTTCTGAAGACCTGCCACTCGTTCGCGCCGTCGACCCGGGCGGCCTCCAGGAGCTCACGCGGCACGCCCGCGAGCCCCGCCGCGATCAGCACCATCGCGAAACCCGCCCACATCCAGATGTACGAGCCGATGATGGCCGGCGTGACCAGGGACGGGCCGAGCCAGTCGAGGCCGTTGTAGGGCTCCCGGAAGTTGCTTGCCGGGAGCCGGAGTTGAGCCCCGTCGGCCTTGTCCGAGAGGGTGAAGGTGCCGTCGTCGGCGACCTTCGTGGAGTCGACCACCTTGCTGTCCTTGACGGCCTCGACCTTCATACCCGCGTAGCCGAGCTCGCCCGTGTCGACCTGGCCGAGCTTCCCGACGCCCTTGCCGCGGGTGAAGTCCTGCCAGGCCGTACCGGTGACCTTGCCGGGCTCGGGCGCGGCCTGTACGGCCTCCTTCGCGCCGCCGGGCATCTGTTCGGGGGCGACACCGACGAGGGGGAGGGTGACGGACTGCCCGGCCTGGACGGGTTGTCCGGTGATGAACCCGCCCTGGTCCGGCTGGAGCGGCGACTGCCGTCCCGGGTGGGCCTTCGGGAACGCCGACGACTCGGCGAACGTGTCGTGCACCCCCACCCAGACCGCGTTCGCGACCCCCTTCTCCGGGTCCTGGTCGTACACCAGCCGGAAGATGATTCCCGCCGCGAGCATCGAGATCGCCATCGGCATGAAGATGACCAGCTTGAACGCCGTGCCCCAGCGCACCCGTTCGGTGAGCACCGCGAAGACGAGTCCGAGCGCGGTCGCGACGGTGGGCGCGAACACCACCCAGATGATGTTGTTCTTCAGGGCGGTGCGGATGCCGTCGTCCGTGAACAGGGACTTGTAGTTGTCGATTCCGGCGAACCCGTCGCCGGACTGGTCGTAGAAGCTGCGGACGATCGAGTACCCGATCGGGTAGACCACGAGCGCGCCGAGCAGCACGAGACAGGGCAGCAGGAAGAGCACTGCCACGGTCCTGCGGGTGCCGGTCACGCTCTTGTGTTTCCCGGGCGCGGGAGGAGCCGGGGTGGCTCCTCCCGCCGTTGCCGACGTCATCGCCGGATCAGCCCTTGTAGGCCGCGGCCGCGTCGGCCTCCAGCTTCGCCTGCGCGCCTGCCACGTCCTTCGGGTTCTTCAGGAAGTCCTGCAGGACCTTCCACTCCCCCTTGCCGGGCGTACCGCCGAAGGCCTGCGGGGCCTGGTCGGACATGTCGAAGCGGAAGTCGTCGCCCGCGGCGATCAGGGCCTTCGCCATGGACTGCTGGACGGCGTTCGGATACGCGGAGTTGGCCACGTTCTTGTTGGGGGAGAGGTAGCCGCCGAGCCCGGCCCAGATCGTCGCCGCGTCGGGCGAGGCGAGGAAGGTGAGCAGGGCTTGCCCCGCCTTCGAATCCTTCAGCAGTACGGCCGCGTCGCCACCGCTGACGACGGGCGCCTTGTCGCCCACCGCCGGGAACGGGAACACCTTCGCGTCCGTCCCGATCTTCGCCTCCGTCTCCGCGATGTTGACGCCCACGAAGTCGCCCTCGAAGACCATGCCCGCCTTCGGCTGGTCACCGCCGGTGAACGTCTGCGTCACCGACGCCGGGAACTCCGTCTGCAGCGCGCCGTCCGCGCCGCCCGCGATGTAGTCCTCGTTGCCCCACAGCTGGGCGAGCGTGGTCAGCGCGTCCTTCACGGACGGGTCCGTCCACTTGATCTCGTGCGCGGCGAGCTGGTCGTACTTCTCCGGCCCGGCCTGGGAGAGGTAGATGTTCTCGAACCAGTCGGTGAGGGTCCAGCCGTCCGCGCCGCCGACGGAGACGGGGGTGACACCGGAGTCGTAGACGGTCTGGGCGGTGGAGAGGAACTCGTCCCAGGTCTTGGGCTCCGTCACCCCCGCGTTCTCGAAGACCTGCGTGTTGTACCAGACCAACGACTTGTTGGCGGCCTTGAAGTAGACGCCGTACTGCTTGCCGTCGATCTTGCTCAGATCCTGCCAGCCCTGTGAGTAGTTCTTGGCGAGCTGAGCCTGCACGTCCGCGCCGACCGGCTTGGCCCACTTCTTCTCCACGGCCTGCTTGATGGCGCCGACCTGCGGAAGCATCGCGACGTCCGGCGGCGCACCGCCCGCGATCTTCGAGCCGAGGAAGTTGATGATCGGGTCCTGCGCGGGTACGAAGGTGACCTTCGCGCCGGTCCGCTTCTCGAACTCCGAGAGCACCTTCTTGAAGTTGGCCTGCTCGGGGCCGGTCCATACGGCGGCCACCTCGAGGCTCTCGCCGTCGAGCTTGGGGAGGGTGAGGGTGCTGCCGCCGGTAATGGCGCTGCTTTCCTCCCCGTCGCTGCCGCTCTTGTCGCTGCTTTCCCCGCCGCATGCGGTGAGGGTGAGCGCGCTGACCATGACGAGGGCTGCGGCTGCTTGTGCGGCCCTGGATGACCTGTGTGTCGAGTGTGTCGAGCTGCTGGGCGACCTGCGTGTACCAAGAGTGCTGCGCATTAATGCCCCGTTCTTCGTTCGTCATCGAACGTCCGAAGCTGTCCCGTGCGGTCTGGTCTACGCCTGAGGGCTGGAGTGCGGCAAGAGCACCCGCGCTGTCAAGGGAGTGATCGTGATTGGGTCGTGACGTGCGCCGCCCTTGTTTGCAGTGGCATCCGACGCGTGGGGTGGGCGATGCGGGTCACCGCCGCGGTCACGTCACGGCGCGCGATATTCGGATCTCGCGCGTCCGAACGCCGTGCCACGATGCCGAGATGATCTCCAACTCGCCCATATCCCCGTCGTTCCCGCAGGCCGGATGACAGCCGGTGCGCTGAGGTCAGAGCAACGACGGCACCTCGACTGCCGCCACCGACCGTGCCGCCCGCTCCAACGCGCTGGCCAGGAGCGCCAAGTCCGTCGGCCCGTTGCCGAGTTCGCGGACCGGGCGGCGGGCCGGGGGGTCGCCCATGCGGTGCCAGTCCAGGGGGACGACTGTGGGGCGGAGGGTGGCTGTGCGGGGGATGCGGCCGGTGACGCGACCGGCTTGGAAGGGGGTGAGGCGGCCGTCGGGGGTGGAGAGGCGGCCACGGCCGGGGGCTGGTTCGTCCGCACCCGGCGACGGTGGGTCGAGGGTGACGCGGAGCGCGGCGGCGCGGCCCAGGTCGGTGGTGGCCGTTCGGCCGTCGTCAGCGGCGGTCGCCACGAGGTGAACCCCGAGGCGGTCGCCCTCGCGGGCGACGGCTTCCAGCGCCCGTACGACCGAACCGGCCGCGGGCCGTCCCGGTGATCCCAGCGCGGGGGAGAGCAGTGCGTCCAGGTCGTCGACCATGACGACGAGGCGGGCGAGCGGGGGGCCCGGCTCGGTGCGCTCCCGGGTCGCCGCGGGGCGCAGGCGCAGCGTCGAGCTGGGCGGTGCGTCGAGATCCGCGGCTCCGGAGGAGGCTTCCGGCGACGAACCGACGGGGGGCTTGGGTGTGCGCTGGGCGACGATCCGGGGCGACGCCTCGCGCCGGGTGTGCCACTCCGCGAAGTCGAGCCGCCCGAGCAGCTCGGCCCGCCGCTTCAGCTCGGCGCTGAGGGACTGGGCGAACTCCCGCATGCGCACGGGGCCGTTGGCGGTGAGGTGGGTGGTGACGTGCGGGAGGTCCGTACAGACACGGAGTCCCTCGCCCCCTTGTCCCGCGCCATGGCCCCCGGTGCTGTCGCGTCCGTCCACGAGCACGATCCCGAGCCGGTCCGGTCGCTCCGCGGCGGCCAGGGACGCGGCGATGGAGCGAAGGAGTTCCGTACGACCGCTGCCCGGTGGGCCCTCGATCAGCAGATGCGGGCCCTCGGCGGGGAGATCCACGGCGACCGGTCCGCGGGGGCCTGCGCCGAGGACCGCCCGGCCACGTCCGCCGAGCGCCTCCGCGTCGTCCGCCGCGTCCGCCCAACGCGCCATCAGCGACGCCGGGGTGGCTCTGGCAAGTCCCAACTCGTCCAACAGGCGTGCCATTTGGGGCAACGGGGCCGACACGCGCGTGTGCCGGTCGGCGTGCGTGCCGTCCGCACGCAGGGGAGCGAGCGCGCGTGCGAAGCGCTCGGCCCACGCCGGTGACACCGCGTCCACGGCGGCGACGGTGCCGTGCCCCACGGGCCCGCCCGACGCCACCCGCAGCAACCGCAGTGCCGTCGCCACGTCCCCGCTGAGCAGCGCCACCGCCCCGCACTCCCGGAACGCCGGTGACGCCTCGGCCGCCGCCTCGTACGTCTCCGTCACCGGCGACGCGGGCGACGCCGGTGACGTCTCGGCCAGGCACACCACGTGGACACCGGCCCGCGACCCCTCGTGCGCCAGCCGCGCCACGGCCTCCCGGACGTCGGCGCCGCCGGGGTCCCCGTCCACCACGAGGACCGTGTACGGCCCGTCGAAGGCGCCGGGAGTGGGGTCCTGGTCGCGCGCCCAGGAGGGCCGGTGCGCTCCGCCCCGTACATCGGCGCCGGCGTCCAGGGGGGTGTGGTCGGCCTGGTCGTACGGCCTGGGCCTGGTGCCCGAGCCGTCGATGCCGACCGTGTCCGACAGGTGGTCCTCCAGGCGGCGGAGGAGTTCGGCCGTGCGGGCCGTCGCCTGTTCGCGGTCGTAGGCGAGCAGGAGACGGCAGTCCTGGCCGTGGGCGGGGCGGAGGTGGGGGAGCCAGCCGAGCCAGGACCACTCGGCGGTGCGCTCTTCGACCGTGCGGGAGCGGTCCGTGCTGATCAGGACGATCTCGAGGGCGTCGGGGGAGTGCAGCGCGGCGAGCTGCGCCACGACCGAGCGGGCCAGCCCCGCCAGGCGCGTCCGGGGCCCGGCCAGGCCCAGCGCGCCGACCTCCCGCAGGTCCGCCGTCACCGGCACCGCGGACAGCAGCCCCGAACCGTCGGGCGCCGCCCGGTCGGCCGTGCCCAGCCGCACCGTCAGCGCCTCCGGGTGTCCCGGGCCGCGCTCCCAGAGGCGCGGGCCCGGTCCGAGCGCGGTGAGCAGCAGCGCCGCGGGATCGGGCCAGCTCTCCGGCGCTCGCGCCGCCGACGAGGCTGCTGCCGTGGGCTTCGCGGCCGCGTACTCCCCGTCGTCGTAACCGTCGGGTCCGGTGCCTGCCGCTTCTCCACGGCCACCGGCCAGCCGCCGCGCCCACGAGCCGAGCCCGCCCCGCTTGCGGACCCCCGGCGGCACGTCCGTGCCCCGCGTGGGAGTGCCTTTTCGGGTGCCGGTGTCGGGGGCGGCCGTGGCTCCGGTCGCTGCCGCGTCGGGAGCGGCCTTGGTGGGGGCATCCTCGGTGGGCGGGGCGGGCAGGCGGCTCTCCATGCGGGGCGCCCTGCCCTGCTCCGGCACCGCCGGGCCGCGCTCCCGCGTCCCGGGGACGCCACCCGAGGCCCCCCACTCCGCCACTCCGTACGCGTGATGTGTGTCACCGCCGGGTGAGGCCGGGGCCCTGTCCGCGCCGGAGGTGCCCCCCACGCGCGCGTGCGGCACGACAGACGCGGACGCCCCGGCGGATGCCGACTTCGGGCGGGCCTCGGTATCGGTGACGGTCCCCGTGGCCACCCGGACATGGCCCTCGCCGTCGGGCGTCGTCCGCACGGACCCCGCGCCGCCGGGTGGAGCCAGCCGCAGGGCGGACTCGCCGACGCGCAGGAGCGCGCCCGGTGCGAGGCGGACGGGGCGGGTGCCCACGCGGGTGCCGTCCAGCGTCGTGCCGTTCGTGGAACCCAGGTCGGCGACCGAGACGCGGCCCTCGGGGGTGACCGTGACCGCGCAGTGCAGGCGGGAGACGTCCGGGTCGTCCAGGGGGACGTCCGCGTCGGCGGAGCGGCCGATCTGGATCCGGCCGCCGTGCAGGAGGTGGACGCCGCCCGCGTCGGGGCCCGCGACGACATGGAGCTGGGCCGCGACGTCGTCCACGTCCGGACCGGGCTCCGCGGGGGCGCCCAGGGACAGCACGGCGCCGTCCGTCAGGGGCGGCTCACCCAGCGTGCAGCGCTGCCCGTCGAGCCGCTCGGCGCCCACGTACAGCACGACCGGGCCTCCCCCGAGCTCTCGGCTTCGCTCGAGCGGGGCGGTGCCCCCGTCCCCGCCGACCGCCGAGGCCAGGCCCGATGCCACCGCCGCCAGCGCCGTCCCGGCGGGAGCGGTGACCAGCACATCGCAGGCCGCGGCACGTCCCCGTGGCTCCGAGGGCGGGCCCAGCCGGTCTACGACGGTCAGCCGGATCTGCATCGCCGTCAGCGGTCCCTTCCGCGCAGGCACCCGCGCGGCAGGCGAGGCTGTGCCGCGGTCCCCCCACCGCAGATTCCCCCACCGCGCACGGGCACGTCGGCCAGTACTGGAGGCATCCTCGCACCTGCCACTGACAACACGCCCGCCCCCCACCCGCAAGTGATCTTGATTGGTCGGCTCTGCCCGTAAAAGTGCCTGCCCCGTACCCGACCCATGGCCGACCGATACCCGCTTGAGATCGGTCACGCCAACGCCTCGGCAACCAACCGCCCGGAGCGAGCGTCTTTCCATCGAACATGCAGGGGAACGCGTACGTAAGCGCTTATACGAACCACAAGCGCCCAGGGGAAGCACAGGAAGACGACAGCCCAGTGCCATGTACGGCGGCACTACAGTGGGTCGGAACACCTCTACCACGGTGATCACGGTGGACGGACCAGGCAAGCAAGCAGCAGGGAGCGCATGACGTGCGGCCGGTAGGCAGCAAGTACCTGCTCGAGGAGCCGCTCGGACGCGGCGCCACGGGCACCGTCTGGCGAGCCCGCCAGCGGGAGACCGCGGGCGCCGAGGCGGCCGTGGCCGGCCAGCCCGGCGAGACCGTTGCGATCAAGGTCCTCAAGGAGGAGCTCGCCAACGACCCGGACATCGTGATGCGGTTCCTGCGCGAGCGCTCCGTTCTGCTGCGCCTGACCCACCCGAACATCGTGCGGGTACGCGACCTCGTCGTCGAGGGCGACCTGCTCGCGCTGGTCATGGACCTCGTCGACGGCCCCGACCTCCATCGCTACCTGCGGGAGAACGGCCCCTTCTCGCCCGTCGCCGCCGCCCTCCTGACCGCCCAGGTCGCCGACGCGCTCGCCGCCAGTCACGCCGACGGTGTCGTGCACCGCGACCTGAAGCCCGCGAACGTCCTGCTCAAGCAGGACGGCGGTCAGATGCACCCGATGCTCACCGACTTCGGCATCGCCC
The DNA here is from genome assembly GCF_040652275.1 of Streptomyces sp. NPDC048275. Classification (NCBI taxonomy): domain Bacteria; kingdom Bacillati; phylum Actinomycetota; class Actinomycetes; order Kitasatosporales; family Streptomycetaceae; genus Streptomyces; species Streptomyces sp. NPDC048275. The sequence goes on along the minus strand of NZ_JBEZLR010000011.1, from coordinate 124,850 downwards.
GGCTCGCCGACTCCCCGGGCCTCACCCGGACCCACGAGTTCGTCGGCACGCCCGCCTATGTCGCGCCCGAGTCCGCGGAGGGGCGCCCACAGACGTCCGCCGTCGACATCTACGGGGCGGGCATTCTGCTGTACGAGCTGGTCACCGGGCGTCCGCCGTTCGCCGGCGAGTCCGCCCTCGAGGTGCTCCACCAGCACCTCTCCGCCGAGCCCCGCCGCCCGTCGACCGTCCCGGACCCCCTGTGGACCGTCATAGAGCGCTGCCTGCGCAAGAACCCGGACGAGCGGCCCAGCGCCGAGAGCCTCGCGCGCGGCCTGCGCACCGTCGCCGCGGGCATCGGCGTGCACGCCAACTCCGCGCAGATCGCCGCCGCCGAAGGGGTGGGCGCGCTGCTCGCCCCCGACCCGACGCCGGCTGCGGTCCCGGGCATGCCCGGTGCGGCCGACCCCACGCAGGTGCTGCCGCACGGCGCGGGGGCGTACGACCCGAACGGCGCGACCAGCGTCCTGCCGCACACCGGTGACGCCGACCCCACCTCCGTACTGCCGCATCGCGGCGCGGCCGATCCGACCGCCGTCATGCCGCCGGTGCCGCAGCACCAGCCCGGCGGGCAGCAGCCCGGTCAGCCCGGTCAGCCCGGTCAGCCCGAGGATCCGCACCCCTGGCAGAACCAGCTGCGCGCCGCCCGCGACCGCAATGAGCAGACGCAGGTCCAGTACCTCGACCCCGACCAGGACCCGCTGCGCCGTCGCCCGCAGCGACAGGTCGCGCGCCCGCAGCAACAACAGCAGCGGCCTCAGCAGCAACAGCAGCGGCCGCCGCAGGGGCAGCAGCCGCCGCCCGGGTACGGGTATCAGCAGCAGCAGTACGCGCCTCAGCAGCCGCAGCAGCATCAGCCGCAGCCGTACGCGCCTCAGCAGCCCCAGCGTCAGCAGCCGCAGCCTCAGCGGTACACGCCCCCGCCGCAGCAGCCCGAGGCGCCCGCACCGCGGCAGCCGCGTGAGCCGCGGCAGTCCAGTCCCAACCGGATGAAGATTCCGGGGCTCGGCTGCCTCAAGGGATGCCTGTTCACCGTCGTCATCCTGTTCGTCGCCGGGTGGCTGGTCTGGGAGTTCAGCCCCCTGCAGGGCTGGATCGGGACCACCAAGGGGTACTGGGACCAGCTGACCGACTGGTTCACCACCGCCACCGATTGGATCGGGGATCTCGGCGGAGGCTCCTCTTCTTCCTCCGACAACTGACGGGCACTCGACGGACAGCCGACTCTGGGGACTTGTCGACATCTGACGGGTGATTTCCGCCTCCGAGGTGAAGGTTGCGGCTTCGGACGCGTAGTTTTGTCGGCTGGGGTTCTGGGGGTTCGCCCCCAGGGCGGCGCAGCAGCGACAACACGCGTCTCGGTAGGAGCTGTCTTGGCACGGAAGATCGGGAGCCGGTACACCGCGAACCAGATTCTGGGGCGGGGCAGCGCCGGCACGGTGTGGCTGGGCGAGGGACCCGAGGGGCCCGTCGCCATCAAGCTGCTGCGCGAGGACCTCGCGTCCGACCAGGAGCTGGTGGGCCGCTTCGTACAGGAGCGCACGGCTCTGCTCGGGCTCGACCATCCGCATGTCGTGGCTGTGCGGGATCTCGTCGTCGACGGGAACGACCTCGCGCTCGTCATGGATCTCGTCCGCGGTACGGATCTGCGCACCCGGCTGGACCGCGAGCGGCGGCTGGCACCCGAGGCCGCGGTCGCGATCGTGGCCGATGTCGCCGACGGGCTGGCGGCGGCGCACGCGGCGGGGGTCGTGCACCGGGACGTGAAGCCGGAGAACGTGCTGCTCGACATGCAGGGCCCGCTCGGCCCCGGCGGCTCGCACCCCGCGCTGCTCACGGACTTCGGTGTGGCCAAGCTCATCGACTCGCCGCGGCGGACCCGGGCCACGAAGATCATCGGCACGCCGGACTATCTGGCGCCCGAGATCATCGAGGGGCTGCCGCCGCGGGCCGCCGTCGACATCTACGCCTTGGCGACGGTCCTGTACGAGCTCCTTGCCGGGTTCACGCCCTTCGGGGGCGGGCATCCGGGGGCGGTGCTGCGGCGCCATGTCACCGAGACCGTCGTTCCGCTGCCGGGGATCCCGGAGGAGCTGTGGCAGCTACTGGTGCAGTGTCTGGCCAAGGCGCCGGCCTCGCGGTTGCGGGCGTCCGAGCTGGGGGCGCGGCTGCGGGAGCAGCTGCCCCTGCTGGCGGGGATGCCGCCGCTGGATGTGGACGAGCCGGACGGGGGGTCGGCGGAGGAAGTCCACGAGGGCGAGCCGGCGGAGTCGGCCGTGCCGGTTTCGCGGGTGCGGCGGGGGGCGGTGCCGCTGGTGCCGGGGGCCGCGCCGGACTCGAATCGGGACACGCATACGTCGATGCGGGTGCCGGGGCCGGACGAGCTGGCGGGCGGGGCGCGGGGGACGGCGCGTGCGCCGCGGGCGGCGGGGGCGCCGCGGCCGGGGTCGGCGCGGCATCGGGCGTCCGCGAGGCGGCGGCGGATCACGCTGGGGGTGGCGGGGGTGGTGCTGGTCGCGGCGGTCGGGGTCGGTACGTGGCTGGCCACCTCCGGGGACGATGCGGAGGGCACGCCCCAGGACACGAAGAACTCGGCACCGGCGTCGCCCTGAGAGGTTTCTCGCCCCCGCCGCCCCAAACGCCGGACGGGCTGGAGATGCGCCCCTCCGGGGCGCGGGGCTGTGACATTGTGCGGCTCCGCCGCGTGGGCGCGACCAGCCCCCGCCCACCCGCAGCCGACAGGCTCCGCGCAGCTCAGCCCAGGTGCACCGACCCCGTAGGGGCGAGGGGCGAGCCGTGCTTGCCGTAGCCGTTACGCTGGAGGCGTGGCAGTCGTCGATGTATCCGAAGAGCTCAAGTCCCTCTCCTCGACCATGGAGTCGATCGAGGCCGTCCTGGACCTCGACAAGCTGAGGGCAGATGTCGCCGTGCTCGAGGAGCAGGCGGCCGCGCCGTCCCTGTGGGACGACCCGGACGAGGCGCAGAAGATCACCAGCAAGCTGAGCCACCTCCAGTCGGAGGTCAGGAAGGCCGAGGCGCTGCGCGGGCGTATCGACGATCTGAGCGTGCTCTTCGAGATGGCCGAGGAGGAGGACGACCCGGACACCCGTGCCGAGGCCGAGTCCGAGCTCACCGCCGTCAGGAAGGCGCTGGATGAGATGGAAGTCCGGACCCTGCTCTCCGGGGAGTACGACTCCCGCGAGGCCGTCGTCACCATCCGCGCCGAGGCCGGCGGTGTCGACGCCTCCGACTTCACCGAGAAGCTGCAGCGCATGTACCTGCGCTGGGCGGAGCGCCACGGCTACAAGACGGAGCTCTACGAGACCTCGTACGCGGAAGAGGCGGGCATCAAGTCCACCACCTTCGCCGTCCACGTCCCGTACGCGTACGGAACGCTGTCCGTGGAGCAGGGCACGCACCGCCTCGTGCGGATCTCGCCGTTCGACAACCAGGGGCGGCGCCAGACGTCCTTCGCGGGTGTCGAGATCCTGCCTGTCGTCGAGCAGACCGATCACATCGAGATCGACGAGTCCGAGCTCCGGGTGGATGTGTACCGGTCGTCCGGACCCGGTGGTCAGGGTGTCAACACCACCGACTCCGCGGTGCGGCTCACCCACCTCCCCACCGGCATCGTCGTGTCCTGCCAGAACGAGCGGTCGCAGATCCAGAACAAGGCGAGCGCGATGAACGTGCTCCAGGCCAAGCTGCTCGAGCGGCGCCGCCAGGAGGAGCAGGCCAGGATGGACGCCCTCAAGGGCGACGGCGGCAACTCCTGGGGCAACCAGATGCGTTCGTACGTCCTGCACCCGTACCAGATGGTCAAGGACCTGCGGACGGAACACGAAGTCGGTAACCCCGAAGCCGTTTTCAACGGCGAGATCGACGGGTTCCTCGAGGCCGGAATTCGCTGGCGCAAGCAGCAGGAGAAGTAGGGCGGAACCCCGTAGCTCTCTGATTTCCTCGGGGGTCTTTGTCGACAAGGCAACTGCCGTTCCACGGACGGCAGTTGCCTTTTGTGTGTGGGTCGTTTGGGTTTTACGTCACAGTCACATGTCTTCATGGAGGTCAAATGATGTTGATCTGGACATCGCGCACGCAACGACCTTGACGCTGCTGTGAAAACTGGGAATGGTAACGCGTGGCATGCGTATCTCTGGGGCGCATGTGAACCGGGGGGCTGAGTGAGCCACCTGTGACGCCGTGGCCCCGGGCGCTGCTCCATTGACGATCAGCTACTGGGGGTAGCAAGCAGATGACCAAGAAGACGCGGATTCGCGTAGCGCGTGTGGCCGCAGCCGCGGTGATCGCCGCCGGTGCGTCGCTGACCGCCGCGGGCGCCGCTTCGGCCCTCGACATCAACATCGGCGTCGGCGTCGGCGTCGGCGTGGACGACCCGACGCCGACCGAGACGGGCATCCCGACCGACCCGGAGCCCACCGACCCCGGGACGACGGACCCGGAGCCCACCGACCCCGGGACGACGGACCCGGAGCCGACCGACCCCGGGACGACGGACCCGGAGCCGACCGACGAGCCGACGGACCCCACCGAGGAGCCGAGCGAGCCCAGCGACCCGACCGAGGAGCCCACCGAGGACCCGACCGACGGGTCCGGCACGGGCACGGGTGGCAATGACGCCGACCCCGACGGCGGCTCCCAGCCCGTCGCGCAGGGTGAGGGTTCCTCCGGCCTGACCGACACGGGCGCGGAGACCGCCTCCGACACCTCCGCCCAGGGCGAGAACGGTGAGCTCGCCGAGACGGGTGCCGCTCAGACCACGTTCCTGCTGATCGGTGCCGCCACGATGATCGCCGGTGGTATCGGCTTCCGCCTGCTGCCGCGCCTCGCGGGCGGCCGCGGCGCCGCCGCGTGACGCACAGCGCCTGCGCGTAAGCGCGAGAAGGCCCGGAGCGACTCGCTCCGGGCCTTTCTCACGTCAGGGGTGCCTGCGGCCGACGTTCGTCCGCGACGCCTGTGCGGTGCTCGTCAGGGATGCCCACGGCTTCGCCGCGCCGCTCCCGCCGGCCTCACGCCGTCTGGTGGGCCAGCAGCGCCACTGCCGCGATCAGCACGACCAGCAGTGCGATCAGTGCCATCGGGGTCAGTCCCGCGAAGGGGCTCTCCTGCTGCAGCCGCTGCCGGTTCGCGCGGCAGACCGGGCAGCGACCCTCGCTGACGGGCGCCGCGCAGTTCGCGCACACCAATCGGTCGTACGTCATGCGCTTGCCCTCCTTGCACCGTCCTTCGCGTACATAACGCTGCGGGGAACGCAACCGTTCCCCCTCCACTGTGCCAGGTTCCGCGGAATTCGGCGCGGCTCCCCTTATCCTGCCCCGCTCGGCCGCTTTCCAGCCGTTCAGATCCGTGACAAAAAGTGCAAGCCGCGCGCAACCGCGTACGCCGACTGCGCGCGCGCACCCGGTTCGCGTATGGTCACGCACACCTACCCCCGGCGACCCGTGGTGCATCCGTGATCCGATTCGACAATGTCTCCAAGGTCTACCCCAAGCAGACCCGCCCCGCTCTGAGGGATGTCTCCCTGGAGGTCGAGCGCGGCGAGTTCGTGTTCCTCGTGGGGTCCTCCGGCTCCGGAAAGTCCACCTTCCTGCGGCTGATCCTCCGCGAGGAGCGGACCAGCCACGGCCAGGTGCACGTCCTGGGCAAGGACCTCGCGCGCATCTCCAACTGGAAGGTGCCGCACATGCGGCGCCAGCTGGGGACCGTCTTCCAGGACTTCCGGCTGCTGCCGAACAAGACGGTCGCCGAGAACGTCGCCTTCGCGCAGGAGGTCATCGGCAAGTCCCGCGGTGAGATCCGCAAGTCCGTGCCCCAGGTGCTCGACCTCGTCGGGCTCGGCGGCAAGGAGGACCGCAGACCGGGCGAGCTGTCCGGTGGTGAGCAGCAGCGCGTGGCCATCGCGAGAGCCTTCGTGAACCGGCCCAAGCTCCTCATCGCCGATGAACCGACCGGCAACCTCGACCCGCAGACCTCCGTCGGCATCATGAAGCTGCTCGACCGCATCAACCGGACGGGCACGACTGTGCTGATGGCGACGCACGACCAGAACATCGTGGACCAGATGCGCAAGCGCGTCATCGAGCTGGAGCAGGGCCGCCTCGTCCGCGACCAGGCGCGCGGCGTCTACGGCTACCAGCACTGACGACGGTCCACGGAAAGGCTTAGCAGACGCCATGCGCGCCCAGTTCGTTCTGTCGGAGATCGGTGTCGGTCTCCGTCGCAATCTGACGATGACCTTCGCGGTCATCGTCTCGGTCGCCCTCTCCCTCGCCCTGTTCGGCGGTTCGCTCCTGATGAGCGACCAGGTGAGCACCATGAAGGGCTACTGGTACGACAAGGTCAACGTCTCGATCTTCCTCTGCAACAAGAGCGACGCGGAGTCCGACCCCAAATGCGCCAAGGGGGCGGTCACCAGTGAGCAGAAGGACCAGATCACCGGTGACCTGGACAAGATGTCGGTCGTCGACAAGGTCACCTACGAGTCGGCGGACCAGGCGTACAAGCTCTACAAGGAGCAGTTCGGCGACTCCCCGCTGGCCAGCTCCCTGACTCCCGACCAGATGCAGGAGTCGTACCGCATCAAGCTGAAGGACCCGGAGAAGTACCAGGTCGTCGCGACCGCCTTCGACGGGCGTGACGGCGTGCAGTCCGTGCAGGACCAGAAGGGCATCCTGGACAACCTCTTCCAGCTGCTCAACGGCATGAACTGGGCCGCGCGCGCGGTGATGGCGTTGATGCTGGTCGTCGCCCTGATGCTGATCGTCAACACGGTGCGCGTCTCGGCGTTCAGCCGTAGGAGAGAAACGGGGATCATGCGCCTCGTCGGCGCCTCCGGCTTCTACATCCAGGCGCCGTTCATCATGGAGGCCGCGGTCGCCGGGCTCATCGGCGGTGGTGTCGCCTGCGGCTTCCTGGTGATCGCGCGCTACTTCATCATCGATCACGGTCTGGCGCTGTCCGAGAAGCTGAATCTGATCAACTTCATCGGCTGGGACGCCGTGTTGACCAAGCTGCCGCTCATCCTCGCGACGAGCCTGCTGATGCCCGCGCTTGCCGCGTTCTTCGCGTTGCGCAAGTACCTGAAGGTGTGACGCATGCCAAGGGGGCCGTACTGCCAACCGGCGGTGCGGCCCTTTGCGTTGTCCTAGACTCACCGCCATGTCAGGCCGTGACCCCTTCTGTCAGCCCCGCCGCGTCGGCCGCGGGGCCGCCCTGACATTGGTGTTCGCGTGCGTTCTCGTCACCGGTGCGGCGAACGGCTCCTTCTCCGAGCCGGGCCGGAAATCCGCCTCCTCCGCCTCCCGTTCGACGCCCACGGGCCATGACGAGGACGTCACCGAGGCCGCCGCCGAGGCGATGGCCGACGGCAAGTCCCCCATGGAGGCCGCCAGGCGTGCCGTCAGCCGCAGCGGCGACCGCTGGGGCGCGGTCTACTCCCCGGGCGAGTACGAGGAGTTCGAGGAAGCCCTCGACGGCCAGTACACGGGCGTCGGACTGTGGGCCAGGCGCGAGCGCGACGGCCGGATCGAAGTGGCCCGGGTCCAGACCGGCTCGCCCGCGGCCGCCGCCGGGATCCGCGAGGGCGACCGGCTGCGCAGCGTCGACGGCGAGAACGTGGACGGCAGACCGGTCACCGACGTCGTCTCCTTACTGCGCGGGGACGCGGACGACGCGGCCGCCGGCACGAAGGTCTCCCTCGGCCTGCAGCGCGGCACGCGCGCGTGGAGCGAGACACTGCGCCGCGCCCTGTTGTCCACGGACTCCGTGACCGTACGCGCGCTCACCGGCCGCATCACCGTGATCAAGGTCGCCGCCTTCACCAAGGGCGCGGGCGACGCCGTACGGACCGCCGTCGACCAGGCCCCCGAGAAGGCCGGGATCGTCCTCGACCTGCGCGGCAACTCCGGCGGCCTGGTCACCGAGGCCACCACCGCCGCCTCCGCCCTCCTCGACGGCGGCCTCGTCGCGACGTACGACGACAACGGCGAGCAGCGCGCCCTGCACGCCGATCCGGGCGGCGACACCACCAGACCTCTGGTCGCGCTCGTCGACGGCGGCACGATGAGCGCGGCCGAACTCCTCACCGGCGCCCTCCAGGATCGCGGCCGTGCGGTCGTCGTGGGCTCCAGGACCTTCGGCAAGGGCTCGGTCCAGATGCCGAGCCGGCTGCCGGACGGCTCCGTCGTCGAGCTGACCGTCGGGCACTACCGCACCCCCTCCGGACGTGGCGTCGACGGGCAGGGCATCACCCCCGACCTCGACGTGGACACGCAGGTGCTGGAGCGGGCGGAGACCGTGCTGAGCGGGCTCGGGGACGTCTCGTAATCAGCCGCGTAATCAGTTTTCCCTCTGACCCCCCTCTAGTGCGAAAATGGCCAGCACTATGAGTAAGGGAATGTACGTACCGAAGGAGTCCCAGCCGAAGCAGGGCGGCCAGGCCGCAGGCAAGGCCAAGGACGGCAAGCGCAAGATCGTCGCGCAGAACAAGAAGGCGCGGCACGACTACGCCATCATCGACACCTACGAGGCCGGGCTCGTGCTCACCGGCACCGAGGTGAAGTCCCTGCGCCAGGGACGCGCCTCGCTGACCGACGGCTTCGTCCAGATCGACGGCAACGAGGCGTGGCTGCACAACGCCCACATCCCCGAGTACAGCCAGGGCACCTGGACCAACCACTCCGTGCGCCGTAAGCGCAAGCTGCTCCTGCACCGCGAGGAGATCGACAAGCTGGCGTCGAAGTCCGAGGAGACGGGTCACACCATCGTGCCCCTCGCCCTGTACTTCAAGGACGGTCGAGCGAAGGCCGAGATCGCGCTCGCCCGCGGTAAGAAGGAGTACGACAAGCGCCAGACCCTGCGTGAGAAGCAGGACCGACGGGAGTCGGACCGCGCGATCGCGGCGGCCAAGCGGAAGCAGCGGGGCCAGTAAGCGGTCTGTAAGCGGTCCGTAGGTGGTCCGTAGGCGGTCGGTCGCCGGGAATAGGCTGGCATCGTCGTGCGTTGTTCACGTACGATGGCAACTGCACCTCACAGCGGGTGCGTGGGTCGAAAGACCTGGTTTTGAAAAATCAACATGGGGATGATCGGTTTCGACAGCGGCTGTCGAAGCAGGGGAAGCGAGCCGAGGAAGCGGCAATGATCTCGTAAACCATATGTCGCAACCAATAATCGCCAATTCCAAGAGCGATTCCCAGTCCTTCGCCCTCGCTGCCTAATAACAGCGACTGAAGGACCCTAAATGGGTGTCAGCCCGGGGGTGTTCCCGACCCGGACCCTGGCATAATCTAGGGAACTAAACCGCCGAGCCCGGTCACGGGGTTCGGTGGGAAATCAAACAGTGGCTGGGCCCGTCGGAGACTTGTTCGCGAGATCTCCGGGGCCGAGAAAATCGTAGCGAACTGCGCTCGGAGAAGCCCTGATTCTGCACCGGTGGACGCGGGTTCGATTCCCGCCATCTCCACTCATCCCATGTGAGGCGAAGGCCCCGCTGCTTCGAGCAGCGGGGCCTTCGTCGTTGGGTCAGTATTCGTATCGGGCCTTGAGGATCTTCACTTCCTTGTCGTCCGCCCGGTACGCGAGGCGGTGCTCGTCGTCGATTCGGCGGGACCGGTAGCCCGACAGGGTGCCCTTCAGCGGCTCGGGCTTGCCGATCCCGGTGAACGGGTCACGCTGGATCTCGCCGATCAGGCGGGTGATTCTGCGGGCCGTCTTACGGTCCGAGGCGAGCCAGAAAAGGAAGTCCTCCCAGACGTCGGAGTCGAAGTGGACGCTTCTCACTCCTCGCCCCCGGCCAGCTCCCGCAGCTCATCGATGGTTTTGGGGACGGTGGGTGCGCCTTCCCGGTCGCGGGCGACGGCCTCCATCAGGCGCTGGGCGTTGGCGGGGGAGCGCAGCAGGTAGACGGTCTCCTGCCAGGAGTCGTAGTCGTCGGCGGACATGAGGATCGCGTCGCCATTGCGGGAGGTGATGCGCAGCGGGTCGTGATCGGTCACAGGCAGGTCGCCTGGTGAACGTACAGACACTCGTGCCGGGGGACGATCAGGTAAAGGAAGAACCCTCCAGGGACATGCGCGATGTTCCCTTTCGGTCCGGCCTCCTGGTACGAGGTACCGTCGAGGTAGAACGCGGCGGCGGCGCGGACGAGCTCGTCGGCTTGCTTCTCGACCTCGGCGACGAACGCGAGTGGGGCTCCGCCGATGACGTGTTCCTCGTCCGGGTCGTACTCCCATCTCCAGGTCAAGCGGACACCGCCTGGAGGGCCTCGGTCTCGACGGCGCGAATATCGTCCACGGCGGTGCGGAATGCCGGGTCGTCCTTGCTGCTGGTGCTGTTCAGTGCGGCCAGTGCTGTCTGGTGGCGGGCATGCAGATCGGGGCGCCGCTCGATCTCGACCTGCATCTGCCAGTGGGTGAGCCAGTGCTGGAGGTGGCCGATCTTGCCGTCCAGGATGGCCGCGGCCAGCGCCTGTTCCTTGTGCTGCTCCATCTCGCCGAGCCGGTGAGGGGCGATACGGGCCAGGGCGACGCGGACCGCTTCGGGGGTTCGCTCCGGTCGAGGGATCAGCTCATGCCCGTGGTCAGGCTGCGTGGTCACGCGAGGCTCCTCTGTAGTCCGCTCCGTGCTTGCCACCGTACTGCCCGCCACCGGCATCAGCGCCGGACTCACCGTTCCAGCGCCTCAACCGCCGATGCGCCCGCTTTGAGGGCGTCGACGAACGCCGACCAGCCGCCCGCCGAGAAGACCAGCGCCGGACCGGTGACGGCCTTGCTGTCGCGGACGGGCACGCCGGCGTGACCACGGGCGACCTCAAGGCATTCGCCCTGATCGCCGCCGCTGTAGCTGGTGGACTTGTACCGCCCGGTGAGTGCGGACGAGTCAGGGACGGTGTGCCTACGGAGGTGCTTGTGCGTGTTCCTCTGCTGTCGCCCTGACCAAGGCCAGGGACTCCTGTTGCGGCAAAGCCTCGCTCAGAGCGAGATGGTAGTCAGCCTGGCGGGCCTTCACCTGTGCGGGATTCTTGAGAAGTTGCCCGATGCGCAGCCCTTCCGCATAGGCCACCGGAGCGGACTTCTCAAAGCTCATCAGAGTGAGCAGACCTTGCGTGAGTGCATGTGCCCCGACCTCGAAGGGAAGTACGTGGAGCCGTAGTCGCCCCGCTTCGGCCAAGTCCGCGATCTTTCGCAGTTGTTCGGCCATGATCTGCGGCCCGCCGACCCGGCGCCTTAGGGCGCTCTCGTCGAGCAGCGTCCACAGGACCGGGGTCGACGGGTCGTCCAGAACTCCGGCACGCTCTGTTCGGATGACGACTTCCCTGTCAAGCTCCTCCGCCGTGTAGTTCGGCCGGTACGCGCGGAACACGGACCGCGCGTAGTCGGCGGTCTGGAGTATGCCGGGGACCAAGGTGAGTGCGAACTGCTGGATCACCGTCGCATGCCGCTCAAGTTCGGCGACGACGGTGAAGTGCTTCTCGTACCTGTTCTGTACCTCCTCCAGCCGACGGGCGAAGAATCCGTCTGTCTTCAGTACCCGGTCGATCCGCCGTGCGTCATCCGGCCGAGGCAGCCACCTGCCCGCCTCGAAGTGGCTGATCAACGTAGGCGAGCACGCAACCTGGTCGCCCAGCGCCTCCTGGGTGAGTTCGGCCGCTGTCCGCCGGAGCCTCAGTTCTTCTCCGTACTTCTCACGCTGCGTTCGAGGCTTACGGCGCTGCACCATGCGACCCACTCCCCATCTGACAGGTGTGCTGTCAACCCTCAGGTACTGGAAGCGTAACCACCGCGGACGTCACTCTGTGAGGGATTCGATACAGAACGCAGTCACCGCAGGTGAGAAAGCAGGCTGACGTGACCAACCTGATCGCCCGGCTCCTCGAACCATTGCTGGGTCTCCTCCTCCCCGCCGGAGGACGGCGGCGCCGCACTCCGGCCCCGCCCTCGCGCTCTTACGTGTACCCGTACTCGTGCGCCTACGTCAGCGGCCCGACCGCCTACCCCGCCGGAAAGCGCCCGTTACGAGGCGAGGACAGCCCGCTGGTCCGTCCTTACCTGCTCGCGTACGAGCGGACGTGCCGTACGGGGGTGAACGTGTGAACGGCGGACACCATGAACCGTCGGCCGTACGTCTGTTGCCCTGGACGGGCCCGGAGGACAAGCCCTGTTACCTCATGGGCGACGACGGGGGCCGTGTCTCTCGTCTCGCGGACCGGATCGAAAGCATCCAGCTGGGCATGGCGGGCGGCCTGCTCGACCATGCCGCCGACCTCCTTGCGGAGCAGCGTGCGACGGGCGGAGAGCTGCGCTACCTCGCAAGTCGACTCAGCGAGTCCCTGCGGGACGTCAAACGGGTCGCGGAGAGCAGGGGGGCGCGACTCGAGCAGACGGACTCCTCTTCAGGCGGTGGTATCCCCGCTTCATGAGTCTCTTCTCGTGCTTCTCTTGCCTTTCCTCATGTCACGGCTCCTTAAGAGGTCAGCGTGCGCGGTGCGGTGCTGGCCCGTTCCGTCAGGCGGGGGGCGAGCAGGGTCGCCTCCGGTACGGACGTGCCGCTCAGCTTCTTCATCAGCAGTTCGACCGACTGTGCGCCCACTTCGGCGGAGGGGAGGGCGATGGAGGTGACGGGGACGCGGACGTTCTCGGCGAGTTCGTCCGGGCAGATGGCGGTGACGGAGAGGTCGCCGGGGACCCGTAGGCCGAGCTGCTCGAAGGCGTCGATCAGCGGCTCGAGGACCGGCTCGTTGTGTACGACGACACCGGTCAACGCCGGTTGTTCGCGCAGCAGTTGCTCGGCGACCCGGCGGGCGGCGGCGGGCGAGGCCTCGCAGGGGTGAACGGAGGACGCGAGGCCGCCCCGGTCGGCGGCGGCCGTGAAGCCCTCCACCACCCGCTGGGCGAACGCCGTCCCCCGCACATACACCTCGGGCGGCGACCCGACCAGCGCCACCACCCGGTGCCCGAGCCCCGCCAGCCGCTCCACGCACAGCTCGCCCGCCGCCTTGAAGTCGAGGTCGATGCAGGTCAGCCCGTCGGGCTGGAGCGGGAACCCGATGAGGACGGACGGCCGGTCCAGCGCGCGCAGCAACGAAAGCCGGGGATCGCGCAGCTGGACGTCCATCACGATCAGCGCGTCCACGAGCGCGGTGTCGGCGACCCGTCTGAGCCCCTCCTCGCCCTCCTCCTGCGTCAGCAGCAGCACGTCGTGATCGTGCCGTCGCGCGGCCGTCACCACCGACACCGCGAACTGCATCACGACCGGCACATGGATGCCGGCCCGCAGTGGCACCACCAGCGCCAGTACGTTGGACCGGCTGCTGGCCAGCGCCCGCGCACCCGCGTGCGGGCGGTAGCCCAGCTCGCGGATGCTGGCCTCGATGCGCTGCCGGGTCTCCCCGGATATCGGGCGCTTGCCGCTGAGGGCGTACGAGACGGTGCTCGGGGACACCCCGGCGTGCCGCGCCACATCGGTGATCTTGACCATTACTCGGACCCCGGCTCGAGTGAAAGTTCCAGCGACAAGAACCCCGTCCCCGCCTTCGCCCGCACCTCGCGCCCGCCCGCCGCGAGCCCCCACGGTGCCGCGGGATCACTGGACGAGGCCCGCAGGGTGTCGCCCTCGCGGACGACGGTGAAGGTCACCCCGCCCACCGGCACCGTGACCTGGGCGCCGCGCTCCGGGCCGTACGCGTGCAGGGTGACCCCGTCGGCGTGCGCGTAATCGGGGCGGTCGTCCACCGCGCCCACCGGGATCACCGCCCCCGGCCGGACCAGCAGGGGCACGCTCAGGAAACCGTGCCGTTCGCGCACCCAGCGTGGCCCGGTCACCGTCCTCCCGCTGAGGAAGTGCGTCCAGGTCCCGTCCGGGACGTAGTACGAGACGTCCCCGTCGTCGCTGAAGACGGGCGCGACCAGCAGATCCGGCCCGAGCATGTACTGCCGCTCCAGATGCGCGCACCCCGGATCGTCCGGGAACTCCAGCACCATGGCCCGCATCATCGGCACGCCCTCGGTGTGGGCGGCGCGGGCGGCCTCGTACAGGTAGGGCATGAGGCCGAGCTTGAGCCGGGTGAACAGCCGCAGGACGTCCACGGCCTCCTCGTCGAACAGCCATGGCACCCGGTACGAGGACGAGCCGTGCAGCCGGCTGTGCGAGGACAGCAGCCCGAACGCGATCCACCGTTTGAACAGCGCGGGTGTCGGTGTCCCCTCGAACCCGCCGATGTCATGGCTCCAGAAGCCGAACCCCGACATCCCGAGGCTCAGCCCGCCGCGCAGCGACTCGGCCATGGACTCGTAGGTGGCCTCGCAGTCGCCGCCCCAGTGCACCGGGAACTTCTGGCTCCCGGTGGTCGCCGAGCGCGCGAAGACCACGGTCTCCGCCTCGCCCCGGTGCTTGCGCAGCACGTCGAAGACGGTCTGGTTGTACAGGTAGGTGTAGTAGTTGTGCATGCGCTCGGGGTCGGTGCCGTCGGCGTACGCCACGTCCACCGGGACCCGTTCGCCGAAGTCGGTCTTGAAGCAGTCGACGCCCTGCGCGAGCAGTGCCTCCAGCTTCGACGCGTACCACCGCCGGGCCTCTTCGCTGGTGAAGTCGACCAGCGCCATGCCCGGCTGCCACAGGTCCCACTGCCAGACACTGCCGTCCGGCCGCTTGAGCAGATGCCCGAGCGCCCGGCCCTCCGCGAACAGCGGTGAGCGCTGCGCGATGTACGGATTGATCCATGCGCAGATCCGCAGCCCCTTGTCCTTCAGCCGGGCCAGCATCCCCTCCGGGTCGGGGAAGACGCGCGGGTCCCACTGGAAGTCGCACCAGTTGAACTCGCGCATCCAGAAGCAGTCGAAGTGGAAGACGGACAGCGGGAGTTCGCGCTCCCGCATGCCGTCGATGAAGGAGGTGACGGTGGCCTCGTCGTAGGAGGTGGTGAAGGACGTCGACAGCCACAGGCCGAAGGACCAGGCGGGCGGCAGGGCCGGACGCCCGGTGAGCGCCGTGTACTTGCGCAGGATGTCCTTCGGGCTCGGCCCGTAGATGACGTAGTACGTCAACTCCTGTGTCTCGGCGCTGAACTGCACCCGGGAGACCGCTTCCGAGCCGACCTCGAAGGACACCCTTCCCGGGTGGTCGACGAAGACGCCGTAGCCCGCGTCCGTGAGATAGAACGGCACGTTCTTGTAGGCCTGTTCGGTGGCCGTGCCGCCGTCGGCGTTCCACATGTCGACGACCTGGCCGTTCTTGACGAGCGGCCCGAAGCGTTCGCCGAGGCCGTAGACCTGGGTGCCGACGCGGAGGTTCAGCTGTTCGCGCAGATAGTGGGCGCCGGTGGCGTCCCGCATGATGCCCATGCCCTTGGGGCCGCTGGTGGTGAGGGTGCGCCCGTGGGCGAGGAAGTCGAGGTGCCAGGGGCTGGTGCGGGCGACCTCGAGGGTGAGGGCGCCCGCGACGAGGGTCGCGTGCTCCTCGTCGTACGCCAGGTGCGGGGAGAACTCGGCCTTGTGCAGCTCGAACCGGGGGCCGCGGGGTTCCTCTCCCTGGAAGTGCGTGAACGTGACGCCGATGACGTCCGGCATCGGCGCGTGTGCGCTGATCGTCACGACCGGTCCCTTCAGCAGGTCGCCGCGGTGGCGGATGGGCTGCGTGGGCGCGTGGATCTCCAGAGTGTCCGCAGCGGCGCTCACGTCGAGGACCTCGACCGGGTGGGCCGCGGTCACGCCCTCGCGCAGCAGCCAGTAGCCGTCGGTGAACTTCACGCCTGCACCCCTTACTTGACCGCACCGACGGCGATGCCGCGGGTGAGGGTTCGTTGGAAGACGAGGAAGAAGACGATGGCGGGCAGGACGCCCAGCAGGGCGGCCGCGTTGGTCATCGTCGCGTCCATCAGGCGCTGGCCCTGGAGGACGCCGAGGGCCACCGAGACGGTCTGGTTGTCGTTGGAGATCAGCATGACCAGCGGCAGCAGGAACTCGTTCCAGGTCCAGATGAAGAAGAAGACCAGCAGGACGCCGATCGTGGGGCGGCTGACGGGGACCACGATCCGCCACAGGACCTGCCACTTGTTCGCCCCGTCGATCCGGGCGGCCTCGATGATCTCGCGCGGGAACTGACCGAGGACGGAGGAGAGGAGATAGGTCCCGAAGGCCGCCTGGACGACCGTGAAGACGATGATCACGCTGAGGCGGGTGTCGTAGAGCCCGGCCTGCTTGCTCAGGTAGTAGATCGGGTAGACCAGCGCCTCCTGCGGCAGCATGTTCGCGAGGACGAAGAAGGCGAGGACCCAGGTGCGGCCCTTGATGCGGCCGATGCCGATCGCGTACGCGTTGAGGACGGACAGGACGGCGGCGAAGAGGGCGACGAAACCGCTGATGAGGACGGAGTTGAGCAGTTTCTGGCCGTAGTCGACGCGGTCCCAGAAGTCCTTCAGACCGTCGAGGTAGAGGCCCTGGGGGAGGCTCAACGGGCCGTGTTCGGAGTACTCGGCGGGCGACTTCACGGCGTTGATCGCGACGATCGCGAACGGCAGCACCATGAAGAGGGCGGCGATGACGAGGGCGACGAGCACCGGGTAGCGGCGTAGGGCTGTCATGTGCGGATCCCTTCCTCGGCGTCCTCGGCGCGGGTCTGGAGCTTCAGACCGGCGACGGCGAGTACGAGGATGATCACGGTCAGCGCGGTGGAGATGGCGGCGCCGTAGCCGACCTGGGTCTTCTCGAAGAAGGTGGCGAAGGAGAAGTAGGAGGGGACGTTGGTGGCGCCGCCGGGTCCGCCCTTCGTGAGGACGTACACCGCGCCGAACACCTTCAGCGCGGCGATCGTGCACCAGAGCAGGACGACGTAGATCTCGGGCCGGATCTGGGGAAGGGTGATGTGCCAGAAGCGCCGCCACCAGCCGGCGCCGTCCAGCTCAGCGGCCTCGTACAGCTGCGGGTCGACGCGTTGCAGCCCCGCCATGAAGATGACCAGCGGGAAGCCGAGCTGCACCCAGACCATCACGCCCATGACGCTGTAGAGGGCGAGGTCGGGGTCGCCGAGCCAGTCCTGTTGGAGGGACCCGAGACCCACGGCCTGCAGCAGTTCGTTGAGCGATCCGTTGTCGGGGGCGAGGATCCAGCTCCACACGATGCCGGCCACGGCGATGGGCAGGACCTGCGGGAGATAGAAGCAGGCGCGCAGGACGGCGGCCGTCCTCGTCCCGAAGTGCTTGCCGACGAAGTCGAAGAGCGCGGCGGCGAGAACGAGTCCGAGCACGGTCGGTACGGCGGCCATGGCGACGACCATGAAGAGGCTGTGCCGGAAGGACGCCCAGAACTCGGAATCGTCCATCAGGTCACGGTAGTTGGCGAGCCCCGACCACTTCGGGCTGCCCACCCCCTGCCAGTCGGTGAAGCTCACGCCGGTGTTCATCAGGAACGGGACGACGATGACGGCGAGGAAGGCGAGGGCGCCGGGGAGCAGGAAGAGGGCGTAGGAATCGCGGGGGCGGCGGCGCGGGTGACCGGCCCGGTCCTGCTTGCCGATCACCTGCCCGCCCCGTTCGACGGTGACCGTCATGTCTTCGGCGCGCCCTTGTCGTACGCCTCCTGCAAAGCGCTCAGATAACCGTCCGGATCCTCGCTCCCCGTGATCAGCTTCTGGGTCTCGGAGACGAGGACGTCGTAGAAGCCGGCGACGGGCCAGTCGGGGTAGAAGGCCAGTCCGTCCTGGTCGGAGAGGGTGTTGAAGTCGGCGATGAGCGACTTGGCCTGTGGGTCGGAGACAGCGGCGGGGTCGGCGGCCACCGGGACTCCGCCCTTGTTCCCCAGCAGGTTCTGGATCTTCTTCGACATGGTGATGTCGATGAAGTCGTAGGCGAGGTCCTTGTTCTCGGCGCTCTTGGGGACGACCCAGAGGTTGCCGCCGGAGCCGAGGGTGAGGTCGGTGTCCGGCCAGAGGAAGGTGCCCCAGTCGAAGGTGTTCTCCGCCTTGAAGCGGCCGTACCACCAGCTGCCGGAGAACAGGATCGGGCTCTTGCCCTGGATGAAGGAGACGCCCGCGTCCTCGGCCTTGAGGCTGGTGGACTTCTTGCCGATGTAGCCCTTCTTCACCCAGTCGGCGAAGGTCTCGGCGCCGTACGTCCAGGCGGCGTCGTGGAAGTCGGTCTTGCCCTGGTAGAGCTCGTACGAGTCGACCCAGGCGCGGTCGGCCTTGGTGAGGGCGAGCTGGTAGAGGTACTGGTGGGCGACGTACTCGGCACCGGCGTTCGCCAGCGGGGTGATGCCTTTGGCCACGAACTTGTCCATGGCGGCGGTGAGTTCGTCGAGGGTGGTGGGCTCGGCGATGCCGTACTTCTTGAAGAGGTCCTTGTTGTAGAACACCATCGTGTACTCGGCGTAGTTGGGAACGCCGTACCACTTCCCGGAGCCCATCACGCCGTTGGTGTCGTACTCGCTGGTGGTCCGCACGCCCGCGCTGAGCTTCTTGTCCCAGCCGCGCTTCGTGGCCTCGGCCGTCAGATCGGTGAGAAGCCCCTGCTTGGAGAGCGTGCCCGCGGTCGCGTTGCCCTTGTTGTACTCCATGAGGTCCGGTGCGTCGGAGGAGTTGAGGACCATCGGGGCTGTCTTCTGGATCTGCTCGAAGCCCTTGTCCTCGAACTTCACCCGCACGCCCGGGTGGGTGCGCTCGAACTCCTTGATGGCCTCGTTCCAGGCCGCACCCATCGCGCTGTCCGGCGCTTCGTAGTGCCACAGTTTCAGCGTCTTGCCGTCCGATGAACCACTGTCCGAGCCGCCGCAGGAGGCCAGTAGCAGGGTGCCCGCCAGGGCTGCCGCCGCCGTTGCCACCACACGCCTTCGTGTCGTCGACATCCATTGCCTCCAGGGGAGTTGGATGGGTTTCGGGACCATCACGCAGCGTTCATCGAATCGATTCGATGCGTGACGTCGAAGCGCTTCGACGGGGGAAGGTATGTGCGGGCCGTGGGCGAGTCAATGGGGTGCGCGGGAATTGGGGCGAGGCGGCCGGTGGATTCGGACCTGTCGGACGGCGGGAGTCCGGCTGCGCGACAGGTGCCGGCCGGCCGAGCCGTGTCCGACTGCCGGTCGTCTGTGAGTCGACGCTTCCGTGTTCACCGTCGTGCGACGCCTGCCGTTGCGATCAGGAACGCGACCGCCGCCGCCGCGACCGGCACCCCGAACCCCGCCGGCGCCGAGACATGTTCCACCATCCACCCTCCGGTCGCCGAGCCGCAGGCGATGCCGCCGAGGAGGCCGGTCACCGCGAGGGTCATGCCTTCGTTCAGCCGGCTCTCGGGCGTACGGCGCTGGACCAGGCTCATGCCGGTGACCATGGTCGGCGCGGTCGCCATACCGGCGATGAGCAGGGCCGCGGAGAGGGCCAGGAGCGAGCCGGTCAGGGAGGCCGCGAGGAGGGGCAGGATCAGCAGGGCCGTCATGGCGGCGATGCCCAGCAGGTGGCGCCGCTCGGGGGTACCGGTCGGCTTCAGGGTCCCGTACAGCAGACCCGCCGCGCACGAGCCGGCCGCCTGGAGGGCGAGCACCGCGCCCGCGGCCGACCGGTGCCCCTGTGCGTCCGCGAACGCGATCGTGACGACCTCCATGGAGCCGAACACCGCCCCGGTGGCGAGGAAACCGAGCAGGAGCGGGGGCATTCCGGGGGCCAGCGCGGGGGACTTGGACTGCGTACGTCGCAGGGGTGGCGGCTCCGTGGAGCGCTGGGCGGCGAAGATCAATACGCCGGTCATCATCAGGACGCCCGCGACCAGGGTGCCCGCCTCCGGGAAGAACGTCCCGCACAGGAAGGCCGCGAACACCGGGCCCAGCATGAAACACAGTTCGTCCGCGGCCTGCTCGAAGGAGTTCGCGGTGTGCGCGGCGGCCGGGTCGCCCCGGAAGAGGTGGGCCCAGCGGGCGCGTGACATGCCGCCCGTGTTGGGAGTCGTGGCCGTGGCGGCGTACGCGGCGAAGAGGGTCCAGTCCGGCGCCCCGTAGTGCACGCACAGCAGCAGCGCGATGCTTCCCAGCAGGGCGAAGGCGGTGGCGGGGACGGCGATCCGGGCCTGGCCGTGCCGGTCGACGAGGCGTGCGGTCCAGGGGGCGACCAGCGCGGTCGCCGCGAGGCCCGTCGCCGTCACGGCACCGGCGAGGGCGTACGAGCCGCGCGACCCGGCGATCATGAGGACCGCGCTGACGCTGAACATGCCCATGGGGAGGCGGGCGAGCAGATTCCCGAGGGTGAAGGCGCGGGCGCCGGGGACGGCGAAGAGGCGGTGGTACGGGGTGCGGGGGATGCGGGAGGTGGACCGGTGGGGGCGGAGGTCGGCGGCCACCAAGGTGTCGGCGGTGGCCGTGAGGGGTGGGGTGAACGCCTTTTCGGGGGAGGGGTGTTGCGGCATGGGGCAACCGTCGCCGGGGGTGGGGCGAACGGTCCAACACCTACTCCGTCGCGATTGACGCACCTGCGTTGTAAGTTCGCGTCATGCCTGGTCAACGACCCTTTGCCGCAGCTCCTTCCACCGCTCACCTCGACCCCCGCCTGCTCCACGCCTTCCTCGCCGTAGCCGAGGAGTTGCATTTCACGCGGGCCGCCGCCCGGTTGTACGTCGCCCAGCAGGCCCTCAGTCGCGACGTACGGCGACTTGAGCGCGAGCTCGGGACGGAGCTGTTCGTACGGACGACCCGGCAGGTGGCGCTGACGGCCGACGGTGAGCGGCTGCTGCCTTACGCGCGGCGCGTGCTGGAGGCGCAGGAGGCGCTGCTGTCGGCGTTCGCGGGGGACGGTCCGGAGCGGCCGCTGCTCGTCGACGTCAACTCCCCGGGTCTGATCTCCGGCCGCGTCCTCGACCGGGCGCGTGCGCTCGCCCCGGACAGCGAGCTGATGGCCCGCTTCGAGAGTGGGCTCACCGGCGCGGCGGGGGAGTTGCTCGCCGGCCGCCTGGACGCGTCGTTCGGACGGTTCGCGGGTCTCGATCCGGCGGTCCGGGACCGGCTCGAGCAGCAGCCCGTACGGTACGAGCCGATGGCCGTGATCCTGCCCGAGGACCATCACCTCGCCGCCCTGGACGCGGTGCCGCTGGACGCGCTCGCGGGCGAGTCCGTGTACGCGGGTGCGGGAAATCCCCGGACGCTGGAGTGGACCGACCTCGCTCGTCGGCTGTTCGAGGGGCGCGGGATCCGGGTGGCGGCACCCGCGCCGGTGGCCCTCGGGGCCGAGGAGTTCCGGCGGGTCATGGCCAAGAAGCGGAATCCCGTTCTTGCCGTGGTGGAATTTCCGGCCATGCCTGAAACCGTGCGGAGGCCCCTCGTCGACCCGGTGCCGCTGTCGCCCGTGTCACTGGTGTGGCGGAAGGGGCTGGTACACGCCGGGATCGACGCCCTTCGATGCGCCGCGGTCGAACTGGCGGCCGAGGAAGGGTGGTTGGAGTGTCCGGCCGGTAGTTGGATTCCGGCCAATGATGCGTTCATCATGACGGGGCAGGATTGACGCATAACCGCACGGGTGCCCCACCTGTGCGCTACCTTCGTGGTCCGGGTGCAGTGTGATAAACGGGGCGCTCGGAGCGGGTGGGGGCCCGGTCCGAACGGCGATTTGGTAGTACCCGGAGTCGTTTGGCGCACCCGAAACCATGTTCGTGGGGGGAAGTGCGTGCGCGTGAAGAACTGGCGGAAAGACGCCCAACTGGATCAAGGAAATGCTGATCGGTCGGGCCGGCGTGGAGCCGATCCGTCGAAGCAGAAGCAAACCGGGGGACCGGACCTGCACGGAGCCGGAGAGCCGGTGGTCTGGCCGGAGGCCGGCCACAGCACATCGACTTGGCCGCGGTCCGCACCCGGCACCGCGACCGGCTTCGGCACGGAAGCGGAATCTCGTTCGAGTGCCGAACGTCGTGTCGAAACAAACCCTGGAGCTGGTGCGGAAGCCGGGTCGGGGGCGCACCGGGGGTTGGGCACGGAAGCCGGGCCGGGGGCGGACCGCGGAGTCGGTGCGGAAGCCGGGGCGGGGATGGAGCGGGGGTCAGGCGCGGCAGCCGGCACGGGGGCGGGCCGGG
Organism: Streptomyces sp. NPDC048275; assembly: GCF_040652275.1. Taxonomy (NCBI): domain Bacteria; kingdom Bacillati; phylum Actinomycetota; class Actinomycetes; order Kitasatosporales; family Streptomycetaceae; genus Streptomyces; species Streptomyces sp. NPDC048275. The sequence goes on along the minus strand of NZ_JBEZLR010000011.1, from coordinate 102,763 downwards.
GATCCGGCAAGCGACGCCGATTCGGCGCGGGCCGTCGGAATCGCCCCGGGGCGGACCACCGCTCGGGCGCGGATCACCCCTCCGGGACGGACCGTCGACGGGCCGCGGACCACCGAGCGGCGCACGACCGCCCGGCCGAGCAGGACCACCGAACCGGGACCGCTCACGGCGCCGAGCCGGGGCGTGGTGCCGAGGCAGGCCGTCGTGGTGAGGCGGATCGACGGGCCGAAGACGGTCTCCGAGTCGGCGCGGGGCAGGCCGGCGGCCCCGTGCCGGCGGCCTGGGAGCAGCCCGACACCCCGGGCCACACCCACGATCCGAACGAGGTGACGGTCCAACTCGACGGGACCGGACGGCAATTGGACGACCGGCTGGTTCAGCAGGCCAAGGGCGTCCCCGACGTCCAGGAGGGCTCGGACGGCCCGGTGTTCGTCGACGAGTCGGGCCGCCGCAGCCGCAGAATCCGCCGCCTCGGCATGCTCGTCGGCATCGCCTGCGGGGTGTACGCCGTGGTCATCGTCGTCACGCTGCTGTCGGGCAACTCCAACGCGCCCTGGCTCCCGGTACCGGGCCAGCGGGACGACCAGCCGGCCGGCAAGGTCGACACGTCACCGCTGCCCGCCGAATCGGCGGAGCCCTCCGCCCCGGCGGCCGGCGCCGCGCCCGGCGTGAGCCCGTCCGTGAGCGCCGGGACGACGCCCGCACCGGGCGCCGGCCCGACGCCCGGAGCCTCCGCCAGTGCCGCCGGCCCGAGCGCCTCCGCCGACCCGAAGCCCTCGACGTCCACGTCGACCGGACCCAGTCCGAGCACCAGCACCAGTGAGGACCCGCCTCCCGAGCCGTCCGCTTCGGCGTCCAACTCCCCGGGCCCCAGCCCCTCGGAAGACGCCGGCCCCTCGCCGAGCCCCTCGGAGAGCCCGGTCGGCGGTGGCACCGGAACCGTCGCCGACGGCCCCCTCGAGCCGAGCCCCGTCGAGCCCATGCCTGGTACCACCAGCTCCTCGTCCCCGGAGAACCCGCAGAGCCCGGGGAACCCGCAGAACCCACAGAACCCGCAGAACCCCGAGGCCCCGCAGAACCCGGAGAACATCCTCTGATGGCATCCCGCACCAGCCGTCACGGACCCGCACCTCGCTCGCAGCACCCCGCACCCCGCACCCGGCGCCGACGGCTGCCCATGCGTCATTTCCTGCCCCTGCTCATCCTCGTCGCCCTGCTGGCGATGCTGATGCTGCGCGGCTACGTGCACAGCGAGATCCTCGCCGACCACCGCGTCCAGCCCGAGGCCGCCACCGACAAGGTGCCGGCGCGGATCCTCGACGGCGGCCCGGTCATCGACACCCGCGGCGGCCGCACGACCAGCCTGAGCGTCCCGGACCGCCGTCTCGTCCTCACCTTCGACGACGGCCCGGACCCGAAGTGGACGCCGAGGGTCCTCGACGTCCTCAAGGAGCACCACGCGCACGCCGTCTTCTTCGTCACCGGCACCATGGCCTCGCGCTACCCGGAGCTGGTGAACCGCATGGTCAGGGAAGGCCACGAGGTAGGCCTGCACACCTTCAACCACCCCGACCTCTCCTACCAGTCCAAGAAGCGCATCGACTGGGAGCTCTCCCAGAACCAGCTCGCGCTGGCGGGCGCCGCGGGCATCCGCACCTCGCTCTTCCGGCCCCCGTACTCGTCCTTCGCCGACGCCATGGACAACAACTCCTGGCCGGTGACGGAGTACATCGGAGCCCGCGGCTACATCACCGTCGTCAACAACACCGACAGCGAGGACTGGCAGCGGCCCGGCGTCGACGAGATCATCCGCCGGGCCACGCCCAAGGGCGACAAGGGCGCGATCGTCCTGATGCACGACTCCGGCGGCGACCGCGGCCAGACCGTGCGGGCCCTCGACCGGTTTCTGCCCGGACTTCAGCAGCGCGGCTACGAGTTCCAGAACCTCACCGAGGCGCTCGACGCCCCCAGCGCGCACACCCGGGTCACCGGCCCCGACCTGTGGAAGGGCAAGGCTTGGATCTACCTGGTCCGGGCCTCCGAGGAGGTCACCGGCGTCGTGGTCGTCGGCATCGCCGTCATCGGCGTCCTCGTCTTCACCCGCTTCGGCATGATGCTCCTGCTCTCCGCCGCCCACGCCCGCCGGGTGCGCCGCGGCGGCTTCCGCTGGGGCCCGACACCGATCACCGAACCGGTGTCGGTGCTCGTGCCGGCGTACAACGAAGCCAAGTGCATCGAGAACACCGTCCGTTCACTCATGGCGAGTGAACACCCCATCGAAGTCCTCGTCATCGACGACGGTTCGAGCGACGGCACGGCGCGGATCGTCGAAGACCTGGGCCTGCCGAACGTACGCGTGGTCCGCCAGCTCAACGCGGGCAAGCCCGCGGCCCTCAACCGAGGTCTGGCGAACGCCCGTTACGACATCATCGTGATGATGGACGGCGACACGGTCTTCGAACCGGCCACCGTCCGCGAGCTGGTCCAGCCCTTCGCCGACCTCCGCGTCGGCGCGGTCGCGGGCAACGCGAAGGTGGGCAACCGCGACTCCCTGATCGGGGCCTGGCAGCACATCGAGTACGTGATGGGCTTCAACCTCGACCGCCGCATGTACGACCTGCTGCGCTGTATGCCGACCATCCCCGGCGCGGTCGGCGCGTTCCGCCGCTCCGCGCTGGAACGGGTCGGCGGCATGAGCGACGACACGCTCGCCGAGGACACCGACATCACGATGGCCATGCACCGTGACGGCTGGCGGGTCGTGTACGCGGAGAAGGCACGCGCGTGGACGGAGGCACCGGAGTCCGTCCAGCAACTCTGGTCCCAGCGCTACCGCTGGTCGTACGGCACGATGCAGGCGATCTGGAAGCACCGCGGGGCGATCGTCGAACGGGGTCCGTCGGGCCGCTTCGGCCGGGTGGGCCTGCCGCTGGTGTCGCTGTTCATGGTGCTGGCCCCGCTGCTGGCCCCGCTGATCGACGTATTCCTGCTGTACGGAATCGTGTTCGGCCCGACCCAGAAGACGATCCTCGCGTGGCTGGGCGTCCTCGCCATTCAGGCGGTCTGCGCGGCGTACGCCTTCCGGCTGGACCGCGAGCGCATGACGCACCTCATCTCGCTCCCGCTCCAGCAGATCCTCTACCGGCAGCTGATGTACGTGGTCCTGCTCCAGTCCTGGATCACCGCGCTCACCGGAGGCCGCCTGCGCTGGCAGAAGCTGCGGCGCACGGGCGTCGTGGAGGCGCCGGGATCGGTCCCGCGGCAGCGGGACGAGAGCGGGAACGATCGGAGGCCGGTCGCATGACGACGCATGACTACAAGGCGGGCGCGACACCGCCGTCGCCCGGGGCAACCACACCGGCACCGGCACCCGCACCTGAGGCCGCCGCTCCCGCGAAGCCGGGCCGCGACCGCTACCTGGACCTGCTGCGCTCGATGGCCCTGGTCCGCGTGATCGTCTACCACCTCTTCGGCTGGGCGTGGCTGACAATCCTCTTCCCGTCCATGGGCGTGATGTTCGCGCTGGCGGGTTCCCTGATGGCCCGCTCACTGAACCGCCCGGCGTGGGGCGTCATCCGGGGGCGGGTGCGGCGGCTGCTGCCCCCGCTGTGGGCGTTCAGCGCGGTCGCCCTGGCCCTGTTGTTCGTGGGCGGCTGGAACCCCGCGAAGGACCCGGACAACGGTGGCACATGGGGCGTGGTCGACCTGATCAACTACGTCGTCCCGATCGGCGCCCCGTCCTTCCCCTGGCAGATCGGCTCCGAGGGCGGCCTGCTGGAGCAGACGTGGGCGATCGACGCGGTGGGTCCGCTCTGGTACCTGCGCGCGTACCTGTGGTTCGTGGTGGCGTCCCCCCTCCTGCTCCTGGCTTTCCGCAGGGCGCCCTGGGCGACGCTGCTGGCCCCCCTCGCCCTGACGGCGGTCGTCGGAACGGGCCTGGTCACCATCCCCGGCGAAGCGGGCAACGCGATCACGGACTTCGCGGTCTACGGCGGCTGCTGGATCCTGGGCTTCGCACACCACGAGGGCGTGCTGCAACGGGTGCCCCGCTATCTGGCGATCTCCTGCTCGACCCTGCTCATGGCCTTCGGTCTGTGGTGGGCCTCGGGCCACCTGGGGCCCGAGGGCTGGGACCTGAACGACATTCCGCTCGCCCAGGCCACCTGGTCGTTCGGGTTCGTCGTCATCCTCCTCCAGTACTCCCCGTCCTGGCGGGAACTCCCCGGCCGCCTGGCCCGCTGGGACAGACTCGTCACCCTCTCCAACAACCGTGCCGTGACGATCTACCTGTGGCACAACCTGCTGATCATGGCCACGGTCCCGATCATCGACCAGGCCTACAACCTCCCGTTCCTGCAGGGCGACGGCGCGGTGGCGGCGCTGGACTCGACGTACACCCTGTGGACGTTCGTCCTGGTGTGGCCGCTGATCGGTCTCATGATCGTCGCGGTGGGCTGGATCGAGGATCTCGCGGCGCGGCGAAGTCCCAGGTTGTGGCCGAACGGTGCCCAACGCGGGGGCTCTCGGCGAAAGCCCTGACCTGGGTACGGACTTGAGCAGGTAACGTGCTTACCCGCCGCGCAGCCTCCCGTGGGGGTGCGCCCTTGCCCACCATGGGCGCACCATCCGCCCCACCGACGTTCGACGCCTTCGCACGCGGAATCGTCCTCACCGACGGACTCCCGCCCGAGTGAGAGCAAAGTTCCCTTCCGGTCACCCACAGCCACAGGCCGGAAACGCACCCTCCCTACCTTCGGTTGTGATCCCCAAGTACGACACGAGCACCGCACCGGAGAACCGTGGAGGCGTCATGACAGCCCCTAGTACAGCCCCCGCACCGAGCAGGGGAGGCCGCTGGATCCAGGACTGGGACCCGGAGAACGAGGCCTTCTGGAAAGAGACGGGGGAGAAGGTCGCCCGGCGGAACCTGTTCTTCTCGGTGCTCTCCGAGCACATCGGGTTCTCGATCTGGACCCTGTGGTCGGTGATGGTCCTCTTCATGGGCCCCGAGTACGGGCTCACCCCGGCCGACAAGTTCTTCATCGTGTCGATGGCGACGCTGGTCGGGGCGGTCGTGCGGGTGCCGTACACCTTCGCCGTCGCCCGCTTCGGTGGCCGGAACTGGACGATCATCGCCGCGAGCATGCTGTTGATCCCGACGATCGCCGCATTCCTCGTGATGGAGCCCGGCACATCGTTCGGGACCTTCCTGATCTGCGCGATGCTCGCCGGCGTCGGCGGCGGCAACTTCGCCTCCTCCATGACGAACATCAACTCGTTCTTCCCGCTGCGGAAGAAGGGATGGGCCCTCGGGCTGAACGCCGGCGGCGGCAACATCGGCGTGCCGGTCGTGCAGCTCATCGGTCTCGCCGTCATCGGGGCGAGCGGCGGGCCGCGCGTCCTGCTCGGCATCTACATCCCGCTCATCGTGATCGCCGCCGTCCTCGGCGCGCTCTACATGGACAACATCGCGTCCGTGAAGAACGACACCGGCGCCGCCAAGGAGGCCGTGAAGGACGCCCACACCTGGATCATGTCGTTCCTGTACATCGGGACGTTCGGGTCGTTCATCGGATACAGCTTCGCGTTCGGTCTGGTGCTCCAGACGCAGTTCGGGCGTACGCCGCTGGAGTCCGCGTACGTCACCTTCATCGGGCCGCTGCTCGGCTCGCTGATCCGCCCCGTCGGCGGCTGGCTCGCCGACCGCTACGGCGGCGCGAAGATCACCCTGTGGAACTTCGTCGGGATGGCCGCCGCGACCGCGGTGATCGTCGTCGCGTCCATGGAGAAGTCGCTGGCCCTGTTCACCACCGCGTTCATCGTGCTGTTCGTGCTGTCCGGCCTCGGCAACGGCTCCACGTACAAGATGATCCCCGGCATCTTCCACACCAAGGCCCTCGCCAAGGGGCTCAGCGGTGAGGAGGCGGCCGCCTACGGGCGCCGGCTGTCCGGTGCCTCCATGGGCCTGATCGGAGCCGTGGGCGCGCTCGGCGGACTCGGCATCAACCTCGCCTTCCGGCAGTCCTTCCTGAGCGTCGGCTCCGGCACCGGCGCCTTCGTGGGCTTCCTCGCCTTCTACGCCGTCTGCTTCGTGGTGACCTGGGCCGTATACCTTCGCCGCCCCTCCGGCGCCGAAGCCCCCGCGTCGACCGCTTCGGAGGCGAAGCCCCAGCTCAGCTACGCCGAGGTGTGACGTAACACGCGCGACACGAAGCTGATCCGAGCCTGTCACGGGGCGTTGACAGGCTCGGTCAGCCGTAAGTGCCGGCGGTGAGAGCCGGCCATGAGTGCGGCGGTCAAGCACGACGACTCGAGCGCAAGACGAGAGCCGGGACGAAAGCCATGTACGACGAACAGCAGCGACCAGACCATGGCCCTCTCGCGGGGTTCACCGTGGGCGTGACGGCCGCCCGTCGGGCCGACGAACTCGGCGCGCTGCTCCAGCGGCGCGGCGCCTGCGTCCAACACGCTCCCGCCCTGCGTATCGTGCCGCTCGCCGACGACGGCGAACTGCTCGCCGCCACCAAGGAGCTGATCGACCAGGCACCGGACATCGTGGTGGCCACCACCGCCATCGGGTTCCGCGGCTGGATCGAGGCCGCCGACGGATGGGGGCTCGGCGAGGATCTGCTCGGCCGGCTGCGCGAGGTCGAGGTGCTCGCCCGCGGCCCCAAGGTCAAGGGTGCGATTCGGGCCCAGGGGCTGACCGAGGAGTGGTCGCCGTCCTCCGAGTCCATGGCCGAGGTGCTCGACCGGCTCCTGGAGGAGGGCGTCGAGGGCCGCCGTATCGCCGTACAGCTGCACGGCGAGCCGCTGCCCGGGTTCGTGGAGTCGCTGCGGGCCGCGGGCGCCGACGTGGTCGGGGTGCCCGTCTACCGGTGGATGCCGCCGGAGGACCTCGGGCCCCTCGACCGGTTGCTGGACGCCACCGTCACCCGCGGCCTGGACGCGCTCACCTTCACCAGCGCCCCCGCCGCCGCCTCCCTGCTCTCCCGCGCCGAGGCCCGGGGCCTGCTGCCCGAACTGCTCGCCGCCCTCAACCACGACGTACTGCCCGCCTGTGTCGGCCCGGTCACCGCGCTCCCGCTGCAGGCCCATGGCATCGACACCGTCCAGCCCGAGCGTTTCCGGCTCGGCCCCCTCGTCCAGCTGCTCTGCCACGAACTGCCGGGCCGGGCCCGCACGCTGCCGATCGCGGGTCACCGGATCGAGATCCGCGGGCATGCGGTGCTGGTCGACGGGGCGCTGCGGCCCGTGCCGCCCGCCGGGATGTCGCTGCTGCGGGCCCTGTCACGCCGCCCCGGCTGGGTGGTGGCCCGGGCCGAGCTGCTGCGGGCGCTGCCGGGCGCGGGGCGGGACGAGCACGCCGTCGAGACGGCGATGGCACGGCTGCGTACGGCACTTGGCGCGCCCAAGCTCATCCAGACCGTCGTCAAGCGCGGCTACCGGCTCGCACTCGACCCGGCCGCCGACTCCAAGTACGGGGACACGTAAGACCGACCGGCAATGGGAGGGTGCCGCCCTCCCATTGCCGGTCGGTCTAAGACCTGCCGAGGTGTCCTGGGACCGCTCGCGAGCTCGTTGTCGCCGTCAGCGCGGGCGCGGCCCCGTACGCGGGCGCCCACGGCCGGTCGGCACCGGGTCTTCCGGCTGTGTGTGCGGGCATGCACTGTAGGGGGTACGACCCTTAGCGACCCGCAAGGCCCCTCAAGGCCCCTCAAGGCGGTAACCCCAAGGCGGTGACAGGCACATGGCATTGGGTACGGCCACGGCCACGGCCTCGTACGAGCTGCGGTTCGACTCCGGGCGGATCTGCCTGGACCTCCTGGCGACCACCCATCCCGAGGAACGCCTCGACTCCGTGGAGCGGCTGCGCGCCTGGATCACCCGCTCCGGACTCGTACCGGCGGGCACACCGCTGGCGGCGGCCGACGCGTCCTGGCTGCTCGACTTCAGGGAGTTGCGCGGCCACATCGCCCAGTTGGTGCGCGGCGAGCTGGACGGACGGCCCACCGAGGCGGCGCTCGCCCGAGTCAACGCGGCCGCGCTCGGCACCCCGCCCGCCCCCTGGGCCGTACGGGCGGACGACGGCTCGCTGCGGCGTCGGCTGCACACCCCGCCCGGCTGCCCCGCACTGCTCGCCGTCGTCGCCCGCGACGTCGTCGAACTGCTCACCGACCCGGCGACACGGGCGAGTCTGCGGCAGTGCGAGGGAGACAGCTGCCCGATTGTCTATCTCGACACCTCCCGGGGCAGGCGCCGACGTTGGTGCTCCAGCGAGGTGTGCGGCAACCGGGAGCGAGTGGCCCGGCACCGGCGTCGGGCGGCCCTCGCCCGCGCATGATCATCCGCGCGCGATCGCATCCGTGTGTGATCCATCGATCGCGCGGAGTGATCAAGAAACTTTCTTCACAACTTCCACAACAAAAAATGCGGTTTCTTTGAACACGCGCTCGAGCACGCACGTACCCCGGGATGAGCGACCGACTGGGGGAACCCCCGGACACCGGAGGTAGGCGTGCGCAAGGATTCGGCCGTGGCTGATGAACGAAGGCAAAGGGCCCGACATCGCATGAATCCGTCTGCGTCGTCCCCGTCGACCGAACCCGACGAGGAGCTGATGCGTGCGCTGTACCGAGAGCACGCGGGGCCCTTGCTCGCGTACGTGCTGCGGCTGGTGGCGGGGGATCGGCAGCGCGCCGAGGACGTCGTGCAGGAAACACTCATCCGTGCCTGGAAGAACGCCGGTCAGCTCAATCGGGCGACCGGTTCGGTACGACCCTGGCTGGTGACGGTCGCCCGGCGCATCGTCATCGACGGCCACCGCAGTCGGCAGGCCCGGCCGCAGGAGGTGGACCCGTCACCGCTGGAGGTCATCCCCGCGGAGGACGAGATCGACAAGGCGTTGTGGCTGATGACACTGTCGGACGCGCTGGACGACCTGACCCCTGCTCACAGGGAAGTCTTGGTCGAAACGTACTTCAAAGGGCGTACGGTCAATGAGGCGGCCGAGACCCTCGGCATACCCAGCGGCACCGTGCGCTCACGGGTGTTCTACGCCCTGCGGTCGATGAAGCTGGCGCTGGAGGAGCGGGGGGTGACGGCATGAACACATACGGGGGATACGGAACGGGCGGTCCAGGAGCCATGCAAGGACCACGGGGACAGCAGAACCCCGGTGACAACATCCACGAGACTGTCGGCGCCTACGCTCTCGGCATTCTCGACGATCACGAGGCGACCGCCTTCGAGGCCCACCTCGCCACCTGCGAGTGGTGCGGCCAACAGCTCGACGATCTCGCCGGCATGGAGCCGATGCTCGCCGCGCTCGCGGATCTGCCCGCCTCCCAGGGCACCCCGGCCATCGGCGAGTCGCTGGCCGCACGCCCGAGCCCACGGCTCGCGGAGCGGCTCGTCGACGAGGTGTCGGAGCGGCGCGCGGTGAAACGCCGGCGCGGCCTGTACCTGGTGGCTGCCGCGGCCGCGCTGATCATCGGCGGTCCCGTGGCCGTGATGGCCGTCAACGGCGGCAGCGACAGCAGCACGTCGCCCCCCTCGGCGATGGCCACCAGCCCGGCCAAGGCGGCCTTCGACGTCATGACCGACAAGCTGCAAGCCACGGACCCGACCACCAAGGTCAACGCCGTCGTCGCCGTGGAGAAGAAGGACTGGGGCACCCACGCGGTCCTCCAGCTCAAGAACGTCAAGGGCCCGCTCAAGTGCTCCCTGATCGCCGTCGGCACGAACGGCGAGCGCGAGACGGTGACCTCCTGGTCGGTCCCGAACTGGGGCTACGGCATCCCGAACGCCAAGACCGAACAGGCGAAGAATCCCCTCTACGTGCACGGCGGCGCGGCCCTCAACCCGAACGAGATCGACCACTTCGAGGTCATGACCTTCGACGGGAAGAAGCTCGTGGAGGTGGACGCGTGAGCGAATCCCGGCCACGCACGTAGCCTCACGGGGTCCCCTTCGCGTACGGTTGACGGCTGCCCAGCACGTCAGAAGGGGGCCCGGTGGCCGCTCAGGCTCAGCAGGAAACCGCGCTCGGCTCGGTCCACGATTCCGTACCGGAGAACTCCGTGAAGAACGCCATGGAGGACTCCGTACGGGATCGCGAGATCAGCGTCGAACAGCAACATCTGGACCGGGTGTACCGGCGCCTCGAGGAGAAGATCCACGAGGCGGAGTTCCTGATGAACGACGCCGCCAAGCGCGGTCAGGTCGGAACGCCGGGGGCGCTCGCGGAGCGCGACGCCCAGGTGTTCCGGGCGGGGATTCATCTGAACCGCCTCAACAACGAATTCGAGGACTTCCTCTTCGGCCGTATCGATCTGCTTTTGGGCAAGGACGGACAGAAGGGTCCGGACGGCGCGTACACGGCCGTCGATCCGGCCGAGGGCGTGGTGCGCACGGACGAGACCGGCCAGTACGCCGAGATCGCGGAGACGCTCCACATCGGCCGTATCGGGGTGCTGGACTCGGAGTACGCGCCCCTGGTCATCGACTGGCGGGCGCCCGCCGCGGCCCCGTTCTACCGCTCCACACCGGTGGACCCGGGCCGTGTGGTCCGGCGTCGGGTCATCCGCTCCAAGGGCCGCAAGGTCCTCGGCGTCGAGGACGACCTGATGCGCCCGGAGCTGACGGCCACCCTCGACGGCCACGCACTCCCGGTCATCGGCGACGGCGCCCTCATGGCCGCGCTCGGTCAGGCCCGCAGCCACACCATGCGTGACATCGTGGCGTCGATCCAGGCGGAACAGGACCTGGTGATCCGTGCCCCCGCCGCGTCGGTGACGTACGTCGAGGGCGGTCCGGGCACCGGCAAGACAGCGGTCGCCCTGCACCGGGCGGCGTACCTCCTCTACCAGGACCGCCGCCGCTACGCGGGCGGCATCCTGATCGTTTCCCCGACGCCCCTCCTGGTCGCCTACACGGAGGGAGTCCTGCCCTCCCTCGGAGAGGAGGGCCAGGTAGCCATCCGCGCCATCGGCTCCCTCGTCGACGGCGCGGAAGCCACCCTGTACGACTCCCCGTCCGTGGCCCGGGCCAAGGGCTCACACCGCATGCTGAAGCTGCTGCGGAGGGTGGCAAGGGGGGTGCTTGAGGGGCCGGGCGGCACCATCCAGCCCGTCCGGCGTTTGAGGACGAGCCCTTCGGGCGAAGACGGGGGTCCGGGGGCGGAGCCCCCGGGGATGGGACGGGTAGGGGCGGCGGGGGCGCAAACCACCCCGCAGACGGGCGCCGCCCAGCAGCTCGCCTTCGGCGAGGAACTCAAGGATCTTGAGGAATCTGGGGAGACCGGCCCGCAGGGCCCCGCCGGTCCTCCCACCCGTCTGCGCGTCGTCGCGTTCGGGCGGCGCCTGGAACTGGAGGCGCCGGAGCTGGACCGCATCAAGCGCAACGCGCTGAGCGGCACCGCCCCGGTGAACCTGCTGCGCCCGCGCGCCCGCAAACTGCTGCTGGACGCGCTGTGGGCGCGGTCGGGGGCAGGGACGCGGCACGCGGACCCGGAGCTGGCCGCGGAGCTGCGGTCGTCGTTCGACGAGGACATCACGTCCGAGGACAGCTTCATCGAGTTCCTGAACGCGTGGTGGCCGGAGCTGACCCCCCGGGACGTGCTGGCCGCGATGGCGGACGAGCGGCGCCTCGGCCGGTGGGCGCGCCGGATCCTCAACCCCGGCGAGGTCCGCCGGGTGGCGCGCTCGCTCAAGCGGGACGGCCTCTCCGTGCACGACGTGGCGATGCTGGACGAGCTGACCGCCATCCTCGGCAGCCCCGCCCGGCCCCGCAAGCGGCGCGAGCTGGACCCGCTCGACCAGCTCACCGGCCTCGAGGAGCTGATGCCCACTCGCGAGGAGACGCAGTGGGAGCGCGCCGAGCGGCTGGCGCAGGAGCGGACCGAGTACGCGCACGTCATCGTCGACGAGGCGCAGGACCTCACGCCCATGCAGTGGCGGATGGTGGGCAGGCGCGGCCGGCACGCCACATGGACCGTCGTCGGTGACCCGGCGCAGTCCTCGTGGTCCGACCCCGACGAGGCGGCGGAAGCCCGCGACGAGGCCCTGGGGAGCCGTCCCCGGCGCCGCTTCACCCTCACCGTCAACTACCGCAACCCCGCCGAGATCGCCGAGCTGGCCGCCAAGGTCCTCGCCCTCGCGATGCCCGGCTCCGAGTCCCCGTCCGCCGTACGGTCCACGGGAGTCGAGCCGCGCTTCGTGAAGACGGACCTCTCCCTCGCGCAGTCCGTACGCGCGGAGGCCGCCCGTCTGCTCGCCCTCGTGGACGGCACCGTGGGCGTCGTCGTGGCCATGAACCGGCGTGCGGAGGCCGCCCGCTGGCTCGCCGGGCTCGGCGACCGGGTGGTGGCGCTCGGCAGCCTGGAGGCGAAGGGCCTGGAGTACGACGCGACGGTCGTCGTCTCGCCCGCGGAGATCGCCGACGAGTCGCCGGCCGGTCTGCGTGTCCTGTACGTCGCCCTGACCCGCGCGACCCAGCAGCTGACCGTCGTCTCGGGCGACCGGGACGAGCCGGACGACCACGGCGTGCCTGACCTGCTGCGGGACTGAGGCGGTACGGCGAGCAGGCCGAGGACGGCGAAGAGGCCCACGTCACCAGGTGACGTGGGCCTCTTCGTTCGTTCAATGACACCGACCCGCCATGCTCGCCTCGCGGCAAGTGGTCGCTCGTAGCGACGAAGGTTGGGCCCGGGGGCTTGGATCGGGCCGGTGTCACGTCCACGGTAACAAACGATCCCCGCGAGGCAATTCCCGTCCCGAAAGTTCATTTGCGCGGCGCGGACTCCTCCCCGGGGCCGCCCTTCCACCGGTATCGCACTTCTCGTAGGGTGGAATCGTTTTTCCGAAACCGCGCGCCCCCCGCGAACAAAACGTTCGCAACCCGGGGCGGCTACCGCGTACCCCGCGGTAGGTGCGACGATCGGACGGCATACCCGCGCCCCACCCGTAGGCGCAGCACACGCAGCACCCGGTAAAAGCAGAGGAAGTCGGCCATGGCAACGGCGCCCAGCGTCTCCTACTCGATGACGGTCCGGCTGGAGGTGCCCGCGAGCGGAACCGCGGTCTCTCAGCTCACCGGGGCCGTCGAGTCCCACGGAGGCTCGGTGACCGGCCTCGACGTGACCGCGTCCGGGCACGAGAAGCTCCGGATCGACGTCACCATCGCGGCGACCTCCACCGCGCACGCCGACGAGATCGTCGAGCAGTTGCGCCACATCGAGGGCGTCACCCTCGGCAAGGTCTCCGACCGTACGTTCCTGATGCACCTCGGCGGCAAGATCGAGATGGCGTCCAAGCACCCCATCCGTAACCGTGACGACCTCTCCATGATCTACACGCCGGGCGTGGCCCGCGTGTGCATGGCGATCGCCGAGAACCCCGAGGACGCCCGCCGCCTCACCATCAAGCGCAACTCCGTTGCGGTTGTGACGGACGGCTCCGCCGTGCTGGGTCTCGGCAACATCGGCCCGATGGCCGCCCTCCCGGTCATGGAGGGCAAGGCGGCCCTCTTCAAGCGCTTCGCCGGGATCGACGCCTGGCCGATCTGCCTGGACACCCAGGACACCGACGCGATCGTGGAGATCGTCAAGGCCATCGCCCCCGGCTTCGCGGGCATCAACCTCGAGGACATCTCGGCCCCGCGCTGCTTCGAGATCGAGGCCCGGCTGCGTGAGGCCCTCGACATCCCCGTCTTCCACGACGACCAGCACGGCACCGCGATCGTCGTCCTCGCCGCCCTCACGAACGCCCTGCGTGTCGCGGGTAAGGCCATCGGCGACATCCGTGTCGTCATGTCCGGTGCGGGCGCGGCCGGTACGGCCATCCTCAAGCTGCTGATCGCCGCCGGCGTCAAGAACGCCGTCGTCGCCGACATCCACGGCGTCGTGCACGCGGACCGCAAGGACCTGGTGGACGCCGCCCCGGATTCGCCGCTGCGCTGGATCGCCGACAACACCAACCCCGAGGGCCTGACGGGCACGTTGAAGGAGGCCGTGCGCGGCGCCGACGTGTTCATCGGCGTCTCCGCCCCGAACGTCCTGGACGGCGACGACGTGGCCGCCATGGCCGAGGGCGCCATCGTGTTCGCGCTCGCGAACCCCGACCCCGAGGTCGACCCGGCAATCGCCCGTCAGACGGCGGCAGTTGTGGCCACGGGGCGCTCCGACTTCCCCAACCAGATCAACAACGTCCTGGTCTTCCCGGGCGTCTTCCGTGGCCTCCTGGACGCCCAGTCGCGCACGGTCAACACGGAGATGATGCTGGCCGCCGCGGCCGCCCTCGCGGGCGTGGTGACCGAGGACGAGCTCAACCCGAACTACATCATCCCGAGCGTCTTCAACGACAAGGTCGCGGGCGCGGTCGCCGGAGCGGTGCGCTCCGCGGCTCGGGCGGCTGGAGCGTCGGTCTCGGCCTCGGTCGAGTAGGGCCCGGGGCTGGTGCGGGCGTCTCTGGGGGCTGCCGCCCCCAGGCCCCCGCATCGGCCTGAACGGCCTCGTCCTCAAACGCCGGACGGGCTGGACGGCTGTGACGATCGCCACGGCCGACCGAACCCGGCGCGTCGCGGGATGCGGGGCCCTTGGCCGCCCTCTAGGGTGGCGGCCAGGCTCCAGGCCTCCCAGGCCCTGCGGTCCGCTGCCAGGAGCGGACGGAGCGTCACCACACTGAGGCAGTGGCGCTTTTCGTGTGACTCCCAAGGGTGTTCGTGTGACTCCCAGGGGTGCCGGATTGGCTTTCCCGCCGCAGGTGGGGGCAGGATGCGTCTTCGGGCGCGAAGGTCTGGCTACGGACCCGGGTCCGGGGACCGACCGAGGACCCTGGCAGCATCGGCTTCGCCGCATCCAACATGCGGCTCCGCCGCGTGGTACGCCTCAACGGCAAGAAGAACACGGGAGTAACAACATGAACCGCAGTGAGCTGGTGGCCGCGCTGGCCGACCGCGCCGAGGTGACCCGCAAGGACGCCGACGCCGTTCTGGCCGCGTTCGCCGAGACCGTCGGCGAGATCGTCGCCAAGGGCGACGAGAAGGTCACCATCCCCGGCTTCCTGACCTTCGAGCGCACCCACCGTGCCGCTCGCACCGCGCGCAACCCGCAGACCGGCGACCCGATCCAGATCCCGGCCGGCTACAGCGTGAAGGTCTCCGCGGGCTCCAAGCTCAAGGAAGCCGCCAAGGGCAAGTAAGCCTCTTGGTACGCGCCGGACGCGTACGAGGCGCAGCAACGCCAATGGGGCGGCCCCTTGATGAAGGGGCCGCCCCATTGGCGTACGTGTGCGCGTGACTACCCGAGCGCCTTGCCGGGCAGCTCGACCTTCGCACCCAGCTCCACAAGCTTGTCCATGCTGTGTCTACCCGGGGGTTGACCCCCGGACCCCCAGCCGGGGCGGCGTTGCCCCCGGGCCGGGACGGAGCGGTTCGGTCAGCCGAGCGCCTTGCCGGGCAGCTCGACCTTCGCACCCAGCTCCACGAGCTTGTCCATGCTGTGTTTACCCGGGGGTTGACCCCCGGACCCCCAGCCGGGGCGGCGTTGCCCCCGGGCCGGGACGGAGCGGTTCGGTCAGCCGAGGGCCTTGCCGGGCAGCTCGACCTTCGCACCCAGCTCCACAAGCTTGTCCATGAAGTTCTCGTAGCCGCGGTTGATGAGGTCGATGCCGTGTACCCGCGACGTGCCCTGGGCCGCGAGCGCCGCGATCAGGTACGAGAAGCCGCCACGGAGGTCGGGGATGACCAGGTCGGCGCCCTGGAGCCGGGTGGGGCCGGAAACCACCGCGGAGTGCAGGAAGTTGCGCTGGCCGAAGCGGCAGTTCGAGCCGCCGAGGCACTCGCGGTAGAGCTGGATGTGCGCGCCCATCTGGTTCAGCGCGGAGGTGAAGCCGAGGCGGGACTCGTACACCGTCTCGTGGATGATCGACAGGCCGGTCGCCTGGGTCAGGGCGACCACCAGCGGCTGCTGCCAGTCGGTCTGGAAGCCCGGGTGGACGTCCGTCTCCAGCGCGATCGACTTGAGCTGGCCGCCGGGGTGCCAGAAGCGGATGCCCTCGTCGTCGATCTCGAAGGCGCCGCCGACCTTGCGGTAGGTGTTCAGGAACGTCATCATCGAGCGCTGCTGGGCGCCGCGGACGTAGATGTTGCCTTCGGTCGCCAGCGCCGCGGAAGCCCAGGAGGCGGCCTCCAGGCGGTCCGGGAGGGCCGCGTGGGTGTAGCCGCCGAGCGAGTCGACACCGGTGATGCGGATGGTCCGGTCGGTGTCCATGGCGATGATCGCGCCCATCTTCTGCAGTACGCAGATGAGGTCCTCGATCTCGGGCTCCACGGCCGCGTTGGACAGCTCGGTGACGCCCTCCGCCAGGACGGCGGTCAGCAGCACCTGCTCGGTCGCTCCGACGGACGGGTACGGCAGCTGGATCTTGGTGCCGCGCAGCCGCTGCGGAGCCTCCAGATACTGGCCGTCCGCCCGCTTCTCGATCTTCGCGCCGAACTGCCGCAGCACCTCGAAGTGGAAGTCGATCGGCCGGCCGCCGATGTCACAGCCGCCGAGGCCCGGGATGAACGCATGCCCCAGACGGTGCAACAGCGGTCCGCAGAAAAGGATCGGGATGCGCGACGAACCCGCGTGCGCGTCGATGTCGGAGACGTTCGCGCTCTCGACGTGCGACGGGTCGAGGATCAGCTCGCCCGGCTCCTCACCCGGACGGACGGTCACGCCGTGCAGTTGCAGCAGCCCCCGTACGACGCGCACGTCACGGATGTCGGGGACATTGCGCAGGCGGCTCGGTGCGCTGCCCAGCAGGGCGGCGACCATGGCCTTCGGTACGAGATTCTTCGCACCGCGGACACGGATCTCACCCTCGAGCGGGGTTCCGCCGTGGACAAGCAGTACATCGTCAGAGCCGTTGACGGTCATGTATCTCGCGTTCCGATGAGTTGGGCAGGCGTGTGCGTCGGCAGGCCGGTTGGGCCGGAGCCGATGAGCAAGGGTAATCGCCGCCCACCCCCCTTAAGTAAGCCCAAGTACCACTCAGCGGCGTCATAGCTTCGCCACAACACGAACCGTTTTGGATCAGGCACACGGGGTCACCGGTGACGCTGTGCGCGGGGGACGCTTCTCTGCGCCCTGAGCTGCATTCACCCGGGTACGGGCATTGGGTCCCCCTACTCGGGGAAGATGCGGGATCATGTCTGGCATGACCGAGGTGTCCTCGCTCACAGGGCGGCTGCTCGTGGCCACGCCCGCCCTGGCGGACCCGAACTTCGACCGCGCGGTGGTGCTGCTCCTCGACCACGACGAGGAGGGCTCCCTCGGCGTCGTCCTCAACCGGCCCACGCCGGTGGACGTCGGCGACATCCTGGGGGCCTGGGCGGACCTGACCGGCGAACCCGGTGTCGTCTTCCAGGGCGGCCCGGTGTCGCTCGACTCGGCGCTGGGCGTCGCGGTGATCCCGGGCGGCGTCGCGGCCGGCGAGCGCGCCCCGCTCGGCTGGCGGCGCGTGCACGGCGCGATCGGCCTCGTGGACCTGGAGGCCCCGCCCGAGCTGCTCGCCTCGGCCCTGGGGTCCCTGCGCATCTTCGCCGGGTACGCGGGCTGGGGCCCGGGCCAGCTCGAGGACGAACTGGTCGAGGGCGCGTGGTACGTCGTCGAGTCCGAACCCGGCGACGTCTCCTCCCCGTCACCCGAACGGCTCTGGCGCGAGGTTCTGCGCCGCCAGCGCAACGAACTGGCGATGGTGGCCACGTATCCGGACGACCCTTCGCTCAACTGATGCCTGTGACCTTGAGTACGCTTGGCTTCTATGAGCACTCTTGAGCCTGAGACCCAGCCCCAGCGAGGCACTGGGACGGGGACCCTCGTAGAGCCGACGCCGCAGGTGTCGCACGGCGACGGTGACCACGAGCGCTTCGCCCACTATGTCCAGAAGGACAAGATCATGGCGAGCGCCCTCGACGGCACGCCCGTCGTGGCCCTCTGCGGCAAGGTGTGGGTCCCGGGCCGCGATCCGAAGAAGTACCCCGTGTGTCCCATGTGCAAGGAGATCTACGAGTCCATGGGCGCCGGCGGCGACAAGGGCAAGGGCGGCGACAAGAAGTAACGCCCTCCCTGACGTGTCGCGCCTCGGCGCGGCAGGTCGCGTGGACCGAGCACGGCCGCGGCACCCCCGAGCGGGGTGCCGCGGCTTTGTCGTGCGTTGCACGGAGTGCGTCCCGTGGTCACAGAGTGGTTGAGACCTCTTGTGGGCATGTTCATGTACTCCATAGCCTCCAGTGTGTTGTGCAGGGCGAAATAGCCGTTGCGTATGTTGCAACGCACCCCCATCGGAGGATGCTCGATGAAGTTCTCTGTCCGAACGGCCGCCGCGGTGGCCGCACTCGTCGTCGCCGGGCTCACCGCCACCGCCTGTGCCCCCCAGACCTCCGACAACTCCTCCTCCGGAAAGGACGAGAAGACCGGCACCCTGCGGGTCTGGCTCTTCCAGGAGGTCGACAACGCCCCGAAGGAGAAGGTCGTCGCCGCGGCCGTCGACACCTTCAAGAAGACCCACAAAGACACCAAGGTCACCATCGAGTACATCCCCGTGGAGACCCGCGCCCAGCGCATGAAGGCCGCCTTCAACGACCCGAAGAGCGCCCCGGACGTCATCGAGTACGGCAACACGGACACCGCCGGTTACGTCAAGGACGGCGGGCTCGCGGACGTCACCGAGGACTTCAACGGCTGGAGCGAGTCCAAGGACACCGACCCGACCGCCGAGCAGTCGGTCACGGTCGACGGGAAGATCTACGGCGCCCCGCTCTTCGTCGGCGTCCGTGCCCTCTACTACCGCACCGACATCCTCAAGAACCTGGGCCTCGACGTCCCGAAGACCCAGGACGAGCTGGCCGAGACCGCCCGCAAGATCCACAAGGCTGAACCCGGCCTGTACGGGCTCGCGGTCGGCGGCGCCTACACCTACGGCGCGATGCCCTTCATCTGGTCCCAGGGCGGCGAACTCGCCGGGGGCAAGGGCGGTTCGTACGCCGCGACCATCGACAGCGCGGCCGCCCAGAAGGGCATCGAGACCTACACCGCCCTCTTCGGCGACGACAACTGTCCCGCCGCCAAGTGCGCGGGCATGGGCGGCAACGACACGGTGACGGCCTTCGCCGCGGGCAAGGCGGGCATGGCCATCGGCGGCGACTTCAGCCACGCGGCGATCGAGGCCGGGAAGGTCAAGGGCAAGTACGCCGTCGTACCGCTGCCGGGCCTGAAGGCGGGCGAGATCGCCCCGGCGTTCGCGGGCGGCAACAACATCGGCGTAGTGAAGAGCACCTCGCACCGCACCCTCGCCGTCGACCTGATGAAGGAACTGGCGAGCAAGAAGACGCAGGGCGAGCTCTTCGACGCGATGGGCTTCCTGCCGACCTTCACCGACGTGCGCGACGACGTCGCCAAGAAGCAGCCGTTCGTCGCGCCCTTCGTGAAGACGCTCGCCTCCGGCGCCAAGTTCGTGCCCGCCTCGCCGGCCTGGGCACAGATCGACGCCTCGCTCGTGCTGCCGACGATGTTCCAGGAGATCGTCAGCGGCAAGAAGGACGTCGCCGCGGCCTCGAAGGACGCGGCGAAGAAGATGAACGACGCGTTCAGCTCCGTGGGCTGAGCGGATGGCGACGCAAGACACCGTGGCCGAGCGGGTCACGGTGACCGAAGAGGCGCCCGCCAGGCCCCGGCGCCGGGGCCCGGCCCGGACCCCCTGGCTCTATCTCGCCCCCGCCCTCGTCGTCCTCGGCGGCCTGCTCGTCTACCCGATCTACCAACTGGGCCTGATCTCGCTCCTGAAGTACACCCAGGCACAGGTCAGCGGAGGCGAACCGACCAGCTTCGAGGGCTTCGGCAACTACGCCACGCTCTTCGCCGACGACCAGTTCTGGCAGGTGCTGCTCGCCACGGTGATGTTCGCGGCGGCCTGTGTGGTCTCCACCCTGGCCACCGGCTGCGCCCTCGCCGTGCTCCTCACCCGCGTACGGGCCCTGCCGCGCCTCGCGCTGATGCTGGCCGCGCTGGGCGCCTGGGCGACCCCGGCCGTCACCGGCTCCACGGTCTGGCTGCTCCTCTTCGACCCCGACTTCGGCCCCGTCAACCGGGTGCTGGGGATCGGCGACCACTCATGGACGTACGGCCGTTACAGCGCCTTCGCGCTCGTGCTGCTCGAAGTGGTGTGGTGCTCCTTCCCGTTCGTGATGGTGACGGTGTACGCGGGGATCCGCGCCGTACCGGCTGAGGTGCTGGAGGCGGCCGCCCTGGACGGCGCCTCGCAGTGGCGGATCTGGCGCTCGGTGCTCGCGCCGATGCTCCGGCCGATCCTGGTCGTCGTCACCATCCAGTCGGTCATCTGGGACTTCAAGGTCTTCACGCAGATCTATGTGATGACGAACGGCGGCGGCATCGCCGGACAGAACCTCGTGCTGAACGTGTACGCGTACCAGAAGGCGTTCGCCGCCTCGCAGTACGGCCTCGGCTCGGCGATCGGCGTGGTGATGCTGGTGATCCTGCTGGCGGTCACGCTCGTGTACTTGCGGCTGCTGCGCAAACAGGGGGAGGAACTGTGAGTTTCCTGCGGGGTGTCGTACGCCGTCCCTGGCGGCTCGCCGCCGAGGCGTCCGCGCTGCTGATCGCCGTGGTCGTCGCTTTCCCCCTCTACTGGATGGTGCTGAGCGCCTTCAGACCGGCGGGAGAGATCGAGTCCACCGAGCCTCGGCCCTGGACTCTGTCGCCCTCCCTGGATTCCTTCCGGCGCGTCTTCGGGCAGCAGGAATTCGGCCGTTACTTCCTCAACAGCCTGGTGGTGGCGGGCTCCGTGGTCGTCGTCTCGGCGCTCATCGCGTTTCTCGCGGCGACGGCGGTGACGCGATTCCGCTTCCGTTTCCGGACAACTCTGTTGATCATGTTCCTGGTCGCCCAGATGGTGCCCGTCGAGGCGCTGACGATCCCCCTCTTCTTCCTCATGCGGGACTTCGGGCAGCTGAACACGCTGGGCGCGCTGATCCTGCCGCACATCGCCTTCTCGCTGCCCTTCGCGATCTGGATGCTGCGAGGTTTTGTGAAGGCCGTTCCGGACGCACTGGAGGAGGCCGCCTACATCGACGGGGCGAGCCGCGCGCGATTCCTCTGGCAGATCCTTTTCCCCCTCGTCTTCCCGGGGCTGGTGGCCACGAGTGTCTTTTCCTTCATCTCCGCCTGGAACGACTTCCTGTTCGCCAAGTCCTTCATCATCAGCGACACGTCACAGTCCACCCTGCCGATGGCTCTCCTGGTCTTCTACAAGCCGGACGAGCCCGACTGGGGCGGTGTGATGGCCGCTTCCACGGTCATGACGATTCCGGTGCTGATCTTCTTCGTACTCGTACAGCGACGACTGGTCTCCGGGCTGGGCGGCGCGGTGAAGGACTGATATGACCGAGGTGATTCCGGCACCCCGCGCCGTCGAGGGACCCATGCGATGCGGGGTCCCGCTCGAGGCGGATACGACCCTGTGGGCCGGGCCTGGCACAGGTACCACGGAGCGCTGGCTGCGCGCCACGCTCGGCGCGGCGCTCGGCCTGCCGCTGCCACCTGGGCCGCAGGACGCCCGCAATGCCGTACGGCTGCTCCTCGACGACACGCTGGAGCCGGAGGCGTACAAGCTCAGCGTCGTCGTCAACCGGGGCATCGAGATCCGCGGCGGCAGCGCGGCCGGGGTGTTCTGGGGGGCGCAGACGCTGCGTCAGCTCCTCGGCCCCGACGCCTTCCGCCGTGCCCCCGTCCGGCCGGGGACGACCTACGGAATCCCGCACCAGATCATCGAGGACGCGCCCCGATTCCGGTGGCGCGGCCTCATGCTCGACGTCGCCAGGCACTTCATGCCCAAGGACGGAGTCCTCCGCCATCTCGACCTCCTGGCCGCCCACAAACTCAACGTGTTCCACTTCCATCTCACCGACGACCAGGGATGGCGTGTTCAGATCAAGCGCTACCCGAAGCTGACGGAGGTCGGATCCTGGCGGGCGCGTACGAAATTCGGCCATCGTGCCTCGCCGCGGTGGGAGGAGAAGCCGCACGGGGGCTTCTACACGCAGGACGACATCCGCGAGATCGTCGCGTACGCGGCCGAGCGGCATATCTCCGTCGTCCCCGAAATCGACATCCCGGGCCACTCGCAGGCCGCCATCGCCGCGTATCCGGAACTGGGCAACACCGACGTCATCGACACGACCTCCTTGACCGTCTGGGACAACTGGGGCGTCTCCAAAAACGTACTCGCCCCCACTGACAACACCCTGCGCTTCTACGAGGGGGTGTTCGAGGAACTCCTCGACCTGTTCCCGGCGGACGCCGCCCCGTTCCCGCAGTTCTCGGGGTTTGTCCACATCGGCGGCGACGAGTGCGCCAAGGACCAGTGGAAGCAGTCGCCGACGGCACAGGCGCGCATCAAGGAACTGGGGCTCGCGGACGAGGACGCGTTGCAGTCCTGGTTCATCCGGCACTTCGACAACTGGCTCTCCGCGCGCGGGCGTCGGCTGATCGGCTGGGACGAGATCCTGGAGGGCGGGCTGGCAAACGGAGCGGCCGTGTCCTCGTGGCGCGGCTACCAGGGCGGCATCACCGCCGCCCGCGCGGGTCACGACGTCGTCATGTGCCCGGAGCAGCACGTGTACCTGGACCACCGTCAGGACGCCGGCGTGGACGAGCCGGTGCCCATCGGATACGTCCGCACCCTGGAGGACGTCTACCGCTTCGAGCCCGTGCCGCCCCAGCTCACCGAGGCGGAGGCGCGGCATGTGCTGGGCACTCAGGCCAACGTGTGGACCGAGGTGATGGAAGACCCCGCGCGCGTGGACTACCAGATGTTCCCCCGGCTCGCGGCCTTCGCCGAGGTCGCCTGGAGCGCCCTGCCCGCCCCTGACGAGCGGGACTTCGCCGACTTCGAACAGCGGATGACCGTCCACTACAGGCGACTTGACGCCCTGGGAGTGGCCTATCGCCCGCCGGGCGGGCCGCTGCCGTGGCAGCGGCGCCCAGGTGTGCTCGGACGCCCGATCGAGGGGGCGCCCCCAAACGTGTGAGCTGACTCCCCGGCGGCGTGTCCCGGGCCGCTCGTCCCGACACAGTGGCCTCACAAGGGAAAAGACGCCCAGAAGTCACCGAAGGATGTCAATTCGAACTGACCGGTGATGCCGGACGAAAACGGACCATCTCCCTGGTGAGAGGGGCGAATGCCTCCTAGCGGACCCCCGCGTCGGGGGCCGGGGAAGATGTGCCAGAGTTGCCACGTCCGCCCTGTCAGCACGTACCGTACGCGCAACACAGGTGGGACCAGGTGGGGCAGCGGGAAGGGGCAGCCGGTTTGACCACGCACGCACCGCAGGCGGCGCAGGCCGTGACACTGCCCGCCTCGCTGGACGAGGCAGTGGCGGCCCTCGCCGCCATGCCCGCCGCCGTTCCCGTGGCCGGCGGCACCGACCTCATGGCCGCGGTCAACTCCGGACAGCTGCGGCCCGCCGCGCTCGTCGGCCTCGGCCGGATCAGCGAGATCCGCGGCTGGCAGTACCAGGACGGCCACGCCCTGCTGGGCGCCGGCCTCACCCACGCGCGCATGGGGCGCCCGGACTTCGCGGCCCTCATCCCCGCGCTCGCCGCCTCCGCGCGCGCCGCCGGCCCACCGCAGATCCGCAACGCGGGCACCCTGGGCGGCAACATCGCCTCGGCCTCCCCCACGGGGGACGCGCTGCCCGTACTGGCCGCCCTGGAGGCCACGTTGATCATCGCGGGTCCGGACGGGGCCCGCCGTGAGATCCCGGTGTCGCACCTGCTCGCGGGCGTGGAGATGCTCCGCGGCGGCGAACTCATCGGCTACGTGCGCGTGCCGCTGCTGCACGCGCCGCAGGTCTTCGTGAAGGCGACGGGACGTACCGGACCCGGGCGCGCGATCGCGTCCGTGGCGCTCGTCCTCGACCCGGCCCGGCGCGGTGTGCGGTGCGCCGTCGGTGCCATAGCGCCGATGCCGCTGCGGCCCCTGGACGCCGAGGCGTGGGTCGCCCAGCTGATCGACTGGGACAACAGCCGCACGATCGTCCCGGAGGCGCTCACCGCGTTCGGGGAGTACGTCGCCGCGGCCTGCATCCCCGACCCCGTCCCCGCCGAGGACGGCTCCGTACAACAGCTTCCGCCCGCCGTGCTGCACCTGCGGCGCACCGTCGCCGCGCTGGCCCGACGAGCTCTGGGGAGGGCACTGTCGTGACCGACGAACAGCACGGAGAGGGCGCTCCGCAGGCCGGCGGCCGGTGGGACCCCCTCCCGCAGGGTGACTACGACGACGGCGCCACCGCCTTCGTCAAGCTGCCCGAGGGCGGCATCGAAGCCCTTCTGGCGGAGCGGGACAGCCCGCTCGCGGCGCCCGGACACGGCTACGTGCCCCCGCAGATCGCCGTGGCGCCCCCGACTGTCGACCCGGGTGCGACGGGCACCTGGGCCGCGCAGGCCGGGGCGGTCCAGTGGCCGGATCCCAACGCCGGGCAGCAGGAAGCGGCGCACGACGGGTTCTCGTACCACCCCGGAGCCACCGGTCAGTGGGACTTCCAGGAGGCCGCGCCGCCCGCCCAGCAGGGCGGCGCCGGAGCGCACCCCGGGCACGACGTCACCGGGCAGTGGTCGATTCCGGTCGCCGGGGGTGATCTTCCGGACGAATCGGGCGAGTTCACCACCTCGGCTCTGGTCGAGCAGTGGGGCGGCGGCACCCCGCCCGCCACGCTCCCCGGCGGCGCGGCCGCGCCCTGGGCGACGGAGTCGGAGATCGGGCAGGCCTGGACGGCCGAGCCGCGGGTGGCCGCTGAGGCCCCTGTGGAGCCCGTACGGCCGCCGCATGCGGAATCGCCCGCGGAAGCCGCCCGGACGGCCGCAGAGCCCGCTCGGGAGGCTTCTGAGCCGGTAGCCGGGCCCGCGCCGACCGCCGCCGGGACGCCTGGAAGCCCCGACGCGCCCGAACCGCACCCGACTTCGGCTTCGGAAGGCCCCGGAACCCCGACGGCCGCCGAAGCCCCTGGCACGGACGACCCCGGGGCGGACGCGAAGGACGCGCAACACCCCGAACACCCCGAACACCCCGAAAACTCCGACGCGCCCTCGGCACTCCCGCACGACGACCACCCCCTCGCCTCGTACGTCCTGCGCGTCAACGGCGTCGACCGGCCCGTGACCGACGCCTGGATCGGGGAGTCGCTGCTCTACGTCCTGCGCGAGCGGCTCGGTCTCGCGGGCGCCAAGGACGGCTGCTCGCAGGGCGAGTGCGGGGCCTGCAACGTGCAGGTGGACGGGCGGCTCGTGGCCTCCTGCCTGGTGCCCGCCGTCACCGCCGCGGGCAGCGAGGTGCGTACCGTCGAGGGCCTGGCCACCGACGGACAGCCCTCGGACGTCCAGCGTGCGCTGGCCAAGTGCGGCGCGGTGCAGTGCGGTTTCTGCGTACCGGGTATGGCCATGACCGTGCACGACCTCCTCGAGGGCAACCCCGCTCCCACCGAACTGGAGACCCGCCAGGCGCTGTGCGGCAATCTGTGCCGCTGCTCCGGCTACCGCGGGGTCCTGGACGCCGTACGCGAGGTCGTCTCCGAACGCGAGGCGCACAGCGCGGCCGCCGCCGAGTCCGCGCCGGACGCCGACGAGGCACGCATCCCGCACCAGGCGGGCCCGGGCGCGGGCGGAGTCAACCCATCGGCGTTCGAGGCATCGGCGTTCCAGGCATCGGCGTTCGAAGGATCGGCCGGACCGGCCGTACCTCGGGCCCCGTACGAGGACACTTCCTCGTACGACCCCCAAGCGCCGCATGAGCAGCCGTACGGCCAGGACGGAGGCCAGGCGTGAACCACGAGACCGCCACCGCGACTCCCGCGACACCAGACACGGGCCCGGAGCCGCTGCCGCACGGGCTCGGCGTCTCGCTGCCGACCGCGGAGGCCCGCGCGAAGGCGGAGGGCACCTTCCCGTACGCCGCCGACCTGTGGGCCGAGGGCCTGCTGTGGGCGGCCGTGCTCAGATCGCCCCACCCGCACGCGCGCATCGTGTCGATCGACACCGGCCACGCGCGCGAGATGCCCGGCGTGCACGCGGTCATCACCCATGAGGACGTGCCCGGCGCCGTCCTGCACGGCCGCGGCAGGGCCGACCGCCCCGTGTTCGCCTCCGAGGTCGTACGCCACCACGGAGAGCCCCTCGCGGCCGTCGCCGCCGACCACCCGGACACCGCGCGGATGGCCGCGGCCGCCATCATCGTCGAGTACGAAGTACTCGACCCGGTGACCGACCCGGAGCAGGCCTTCGAAGCCGACCCCCTGCACCCCGACGGCAACCTGATCCGGCACATCCCGCTGCGCCACGGCGACCCGGACGCGGTCGGCGAGATCGTCGTCGAGGGCCTGTACCGCATCGGCCGCCAGGACCCGGCCCCGATCGGCGCCGAGGCCGGCCTCGCCGTGCCCCGACCCGACGGCGGCGTCGAGCTCTACATCGCCTCCACCGACCCGCACGCCGACCGCGACACGGCCGCCGCCTGCTACGGCCTCGAACCCGAGCGCGTGAAGGTCGTGGTCACCGGTGTGCCCGGCGCCACCGCCGACCGCGAGGACCAGGGCTTCCAACTCCCGCTCGGCCTGCTCGCGTTGAAGACCGGCTGCCCGGTGAAGCTCACCGCTACGCGGGAAGAGTCCTTCCTCGGCCACGCCCACCGACACCCCACCTTGCTCCGCTACCGCCACCACGCGGACGCCGAGGGCAAGCTGGTGAAGGTCGAGGCGCAGATCCTCCTCGACGCGGGCGCGTACGCGGACACCTCCGCCGAGTCGCTGGCCGCCGCAGTCTCCTTCGCCTGCGGCCCCTACGTCATCCCGAACGCCTTCATCGAGGGCTGGGCCGTACGCACCAACAACCCGCCCTCCGGCCATGTACGCGGCGAAGGCGCCATGCAGGTCTGCGCCGCCTACGAGGCGCAGATGGACAAGCTGGCCAAGAAGCTCGCCGTCGACCCGGCGGAGTTGCGCCTGCGCAACGCGATGGCCACCGGAGACGTCCTGCCGACCGGCCAGACGGTGACCTGCCCGGCCCCGGTCGCCGAACTCCTCCAGGCCGTACGGGACTTCCCGCTCCCGGCGCTGCCCAAGGACACCCCCGAGGACGAGTGGCTGCTGCCCGGCGGCCCCGAAGGCGCGGGCGAACCCGGCGCCGTACGCCGCGGAGTCGGCTACGCCCTCGGCATGGTCCACATGCTCGGCGCCGAGGGCGCGGACGAGGTCTCCACGGCCACGGTCAAGGTCCACGACGGCATCGCCACGGTGCTCTGCGCGGCCGTCGAGCACGGCCAGGGCTTCACCACACTGGCCCGGCAGATCGTCCAGGAGACGCTCGGTATCGACGAGGTGCACGTGGCGCCGGTCGACACCGACCAGCCGCCCGCGGGCCCGAGCTGCCGGGGCCGCCACACCTGGGTGTCGGGCGGAGCGGTCGAACGCGCCGCGAAGATGGTCCGCACACAGCTGCTCCAGCCCCTGGCACACAAGTTCGGCATGTCCACCGAGCTGCTCCAGATCACGGACGGAAAGATCACCTCGTACGACGGCGTGCTGTCCACGACCGTGACGGAGGCGATGGACGGCAAGGAGCTGTGGGCGACCGCCCAGTGCCGCCCGCACCCGACCGAACCGCTGGACGCGGCCGGCCAGGGCGACGCCTTCGTGGGTCTGGCCTTCTGCGCGATCCGCGCGGTGGTGGACGTCGACATCGAACTGGGCTCGGTACGTGTCGTGGAACTGGCCCTCGCCCAGGACGTGGGCCGGGTGCTCAACCCCGCCCAGCTCACCGCCCGTATCGAGGCGGGTGTCACGCAGGGCGTCGGCGCCGCGCTCACGGAGAACCTGCGCACGGCCCGCGGCCTGGTCCGCCACCCCGACCTCACCGGCTACGCCCTCCCCACGGCCCTCGACGCACCCGACATCCACATCGTCAAGCTGGTCGAGGAGCGTGACGTCGTCGCTCCCTTCGGTGCGAAGGCGGCCAGCGCGGTGCCGGTCGTGACGTCCCCGGCGGCGGTCGCGTCCGCCGTACGGGCCGCCACCGGCCGTCCGGTGAACCGGCTGCCCATCCGGCCGCAGGCGGCGGTGGTGACGGCGCATTGACCCCGCTCCCGCTGGTAGCTCTGTAGCTCTGCGGCCACTCCGTGGCGGGGGTGTGGGCAGGCGCGGGTGGCTTGAAGCCGTGTGTTTCCCGGCTGTGCGCCGTGTGTGCCTGCGTGTTTCCGGCGTTGTCAGTGGGGCGGCGTATGGTTTTGGTCAGTGGGGAAATGCCGCTGGGACGGCGGGTGTTCTCCGCCGGGGAAGCACGGACGCGTTCATATGCGCGCGGGAAGCCATGAGCATGTGCGGGGGAACCATGAGCACGACTGACACCGATGTCGTCGGCGCGATCACGCTGACCGACGACGAGCTGGATCCGTACGTCACGCACGCGGGCACGCGGCAGTGGCTGACGGGGCCCGGAGTGCCGTCCGACAGCACGCTGCTGGGGTTCGACACGCTGCGGGAGCACGGACTGCGCAGGGTGGCGGACCTGGTCGGCCACGCCGACGAACTCGCCCAGGAGCTCCGGGACCAGCTGGTCGTAGGGGCCCTGCGGACCTTCGACCGGGATCTGGAGCCGATCGTTCTGGACGGGGCGACGGGGGAGATCGCCACGACGTACTTCTACTCCGAGCCCTCCCTGATGGACCTCGCGCCGCTGGCGCCTTCCCTGGAGGCCCTGGTGCGCTTCGCGGTGGCGACGGAGGAACTGACGGCGTTCCACGGGCGGTTCGCCTCCCCGGAGGGCCGGTTCGGCCCGAAGGCGGTCACGGAGGCCTCCGCCGCGCTCACCGCGGTCTTCGAGGCGGGCGCGGGCGACGCCTTGGCGCCGTACTGGCGGATGGCCGCGCTGATCCGACCCCTCGCCCGGATCGCGGGCCCCGGTGAGGGGCTCGTCCTCGACCTGCCGAAGCGTCTGCTGGACGAGGAGTTCGGCGCGGGCGCCATCATGCGCTTCGAGGACGTCGACTTCCCGCCCGCGCTCGTGCACGAGCCGACCCGCCGCTTCCTGCGCGAGACGGGCCTGCCGGAGGACGGGCTGCTTTTCCACCTGGACACGGAGGTGCCGCTGCCGGCCCTCACGGAGTACTACGCCGACGAGCGCCCCGACGACTTCTCCGCGGACGCGCTCCCCGCGACGGCGGACCGCCTGATCCGCCTCGGCCCATTGCTGGAGGACACCAGCCTCGTGGTGGACGGCACCACGGGCGCGGTCCTCACCTGGAGCGAGCCGGACATGATCCTGCGCCCGCTCAACGCCGACATCTCCACCCTCGCCTTCACCCTCTGGCTGCTGCACCGAGAGCAGACGATCGACGCGGCCCACGACTTCACCGACTCCTACGAACAGCTCGCCGCGATCATGGCCCACACCCTCGCCACGGTCGACCCCCTCGCCTGCGACCCGACCCCGGCCCCGGCTGTGCCCGGCGACGACGGCTGGCGCTACTGGCCGGAGATATTCGAGGACCAGGCGGGCGGCACGTTGCAGGCGTAATCCCGTACCCCGCACCCCGCGGAAACGCGAATCGGCCGCCCCCTGGATGGGGACGGTCGACACCGTCGGGGAGGCCGTGGCGGGAATTGAACCCACGTGCCTCGCTTGCCACGGATGCAACCATCCGCCGCCCGACGGAGGAGGCTCGGCGAGCCCGGTGGGATCGAGTTCGCGACGGCTCCGGGGGGGGTGAAGTCGACGCGGGGCGCGTCGGGAAGCGCCACATCATCGGACAGCGCTGCCAGTTGACGGTTCGGGTTCAGCCGTCTACGGGCTCGCGAGGCTCTCCTGGAGGTGCTGATGGCGGAACTGGTAGACAGGCCCGTACTGACGCAGGATGCCGCGCCGATAGGCGTCCTCCAAGAAGGCCATCAGCCGGAACGGGAGCCGGCCGGTGAGGGCTAGCCAGCAGCGGGTGAGAAGGAAGAACCCCCAGGCGGAGTCACCGTATCCGGACAGGGCGGCCACCAGTCCAAAACCGATGGCGGAGACGACTCCAGCGTCAGATCTGGTCAGCGTGACGATACCGAGCGCCACTCCGATGCTCAGACCGATGGCCCGAAGCGTTGCTGTCGTCCGGTCGCTGGCGAGTATCGACCTGGGAGTCAGTTCGGTCAGACTCACGGGGCCGCGCAGAACGTCACCGAGGCCCGTCACCATCACCAGGCAGGCGACGAGTGCGCAGACGATGACGACCGAGCCCCATGCGGAGCCCAGCCGCTGCCAGGCCAGAAGAGCCAGTGCGAACCCGAGGCCGCCGACGCCCCCCGCCACAAAGGTCCCGGCGATAAGTCGGATACGCCCACCTTGGTGGATGACCGCATGGATCGGAACGGGAACGGAACGGTCGATGTGCTGGCCGAAAAGACGAAAGACGGCTTCGACCAGTTCGCCGCCGAAGCCGAAGAAGGCCCCGCCGAGGACGCCGACCGCGATGCCGACACCGGTGCCGAAGAGAGCCGCGGCTGCGAAGCCCAGGAGGGCCCCACCCCCGACCAGGAAGAAGACGCCGAGGACTGCGCGAGGAACGAAGTGTGCCAGCTGCCACCACGCAATATCCCGTGTGGCCGTGCGCTGCAGGTTCCGCGCGAGGTAGCCGAGCCAGCGCTGCGCCTGGTCGGCACTGTAGGCGCGGCGCGGCTGGGCATGCGTGGGGTCGGGGTAGGCCGTGTAGCGGGCCGGGACCAGGGCTTTGACCAGATGGCGCTCGATGTCCCGACGAGAGCCCATGTGCTGGACTGTGTCGATGAGGGTTGCGGGGTCCTGTCGGCCTCCGTAGGCGGTCTGGGCCAGGAACACCATGAGCGGTGTGGACAGTGCCTCTGCCAGGGGACTGGGCGGATGGGCTCTCAGGTAGCCAATGACGGGTTCCCAGCGGGCGTCTCCGACGGGTACGGACCGGCCCAGGCATACGACGACGTCGTCGATGTCGAGGGGAGCCAGTTCGACAACGGCGGCGGCGACGAGAACCCCGGACTCGCCGACCATCGCCTGGTAGGGAGCGACTCGGCTGGTGACAACGATCGGCTGACGGCCGCCCGTCGCGCGGTCGATGGCGGCCAGGGCATGTGGCTGGGCGGCCTCTGCTATCTCATCGAGACCGTCGAGGACAGGGATGAGCGCACCCTCAAGGAGGAGCTGCCGCGGCACCTCCTCGTGCCGGCCGTAGTACAGCGTGGCCAGTTCGCGCACGATCCAGTCGTTGAGGTGTTCGCTGCTGGGGTCCCACGTTCTTACAGGGAGCAGCACCGGAACCGGTCCGTCCTGCCGCTCACCGAGAAGGTCCAGAAGCAGCCGGGCCACGAACACGGACTTGCCGGAGCCGGGCTCGCCAAGCACAACGAGGCGCTGCTTCGGTAGGGAGAGGTACTGCCGTGCCGCGTCAGCAACCGTGCCATGAAAGTCGATCTCGTCCTGGGCGCTAGCGTCGGCGCCGAACACGGTTTCGGGATGGTCGCGTAGACCACTACGGGCGGTAACGGCCCAGCGTACGGCGAGCGATTCGAACCGGTGCAGAGCTTGGTTCGCTACCTCCCGCTGCCACTGGTCCTGGACAGCGATCGCCAGTGTTTGCGCGAGCACGCCAGCGTCAGGATCCTCACCTTGCGAACCACGCGATGGACGGAGGGAGAGAACCATGCCGAGGACACCGGTGAAGAAACCGCCCACGCTGCTCATCTGGTCCGCCCGTTCCAGGCCCTGGTGACGGTAGAACCAGAGCACCCCTCCGAGCGCGACGAGAACTGAGATGGAGAAAAAGAGCCACCGGCGGAGCGACATGATCTGGATGGTGCCAGGTTGGAGGCGGGCACGTGGTCTTCTTTACATGCCAAGCACGGCATGTGCGGAGATCGGCCCCAGACCCCTTCGCCCCGGTGTCGGCAGCTTCCGCTGGCTCGTCCCCTCGGCCAAGCGGTTCATCTGAGGTGAGGCGACTTCCCCGGCACGGGCACAGAACGGGCCGTGACCACTAATCCCCTACCTTCGGTGTTCGACTTGGCGAACGGGGTAGCCCGGTCTTTCGGGCGCGTAGGGCTTTCAGGGTGCTGGGCAGTAGCCCCGGCTCAATGGCCTTGAGTCCCTGGTACGCCTCTCGCACGTCCGCGTACGGTGGCAGGGTGGCAAACGAAGACCTAGGCCGGACCCTGCGCCGTCTGCGCCGTCTGGCCGGACTGACACAGGACGAACTATCGGAACGTTCGAACGTGTCCGTTGACGTGATCCGTCAGCTTGAACAGGGACGGAAGCACTCGGCACGCCTCCCCACGCTTCACGCACTGGCGAACGGTCTCGGTGTTGAACTCACCACGTTGCTGGGGGACCCTCCGGCGGTCTCGTCCACAGGGGAGAACGATGGACCCCGGTTCGTGGCTGTACGGCGTGCCATCATGCCCGCGCTTTGGGGACCGGAGCCGGAGCCACCGGGTGCTGATTTCTCGCTGGGCCGCCTCCGTGAACAAATCGCAGATGGCTGGACTCAGTACCACTCGGCTGAGTTCGACACCGTCATGAAGGCACTCCCGGACCTGATTTCGGACGCCCGTGCTGTCGCCGCCTCAGCCAACGAGGATGACCGCAAGGCTGGTTTCGCGGCCCTGGGCAAGGTGCTTCAGCTTGCCGGGCACGTTGCTGTGCGGATGGGGAAGACGGACCTGGCCCTGATCAGCCTGGAGCGCGCGATAGACGCTGCGGGACAGTCTTCCGACCCGCTCCTACTGCCCATGATCGTGAACTCCACAGCATGGACCTACCAACGGCAGGGGCGTCTTGAGGACGCCTTGTCCATCGCTCTACGTGCTGCCGAGGACATGGCGAACGCGGGCCATTCCGAGACCGCTGACGGTTTGAAGGTCTGGGGCGGACTGACCATGAGCGCTGCTACGTCAGCGGCGCGGAGCGGTGACTACGACCGTGCGGCGGACATGATGGGTCGGGCGGAGAAAGAGGCCGGCCGTGTCTCCAAGCTCCCGTCCGGCGGCGACAACCGTATGGTGAGCGTGTTCAGCCCGTCGTCAGTCCGCATCGAGCGTGTGCGCCTCGCCGTTCAGTACGGCCACCCGCAGGACGCACTGTCACTCGCCAAGGGCATGCGGCTGAGCAAGGACACCCCGCCATCGTGGCGGACGTGGCTGCTTCTGGACGTGGCCCGAGCCCACACGGACATCGGGGATGCCGCCGGGGCTGTGAAGACCCTGGAATCCCTTCGCAAGGTGGCACCGACGTGGATGCAACACCACACGTTGGCCGTGGCCATCGTGCGTGACTTGTGGTCACTTCCCAACCACCCGCCAGGACTCCGCTCGTTGGCCGAGTTCCTCGGGGTTGCCGACTAAGGCGCAAGAACTAGGACGTTGCGTCCCTGTAAGCACTCTTGACAAGTCGATTGCATGGAGGTCTGCGCTCCGGCGACCGCGCGAACGGTCCCGGAGCTTGGCCGACTGCAAGGAGTCGACAGCGTGAACGCTATCGCGCAGGGTGCACCCGAACAAAAGCCCGAGCCGACCACTCTCATCGATGTGCAGACAATGCGCGAGACGGCCGCGCGCCTGCTGGCGGAGGATGCCGAACTTCCCTCCCCGGAAGAGCTGGAGAACCTGACTCTCCTGTTGCGGGGAATGATCATGGTGAGCATCCCTGAGGTGGAGACAGCAGCCGGAAAGCTCCCCGAGGACGACGTACCGCGCGCATGCGCTCTGGCGTGTATTGGAGAGGCTCGTATGCGGCTCCGGCTGGAAACATCCAACGGGACGTTCCCGGCCGCTGTGGCGCACGCTCAGAGACTCGCACGGTCCGTCAGAGCCCTCACGGATCACTACGTGAATCTCGGGGGCGCAGAATGAGTGACCCCGTACGCGTGTGCCGGTACTGCCAAGAGGTGATCACAGACCCGGCAGACGCTGTGATCGTCTTGCACTCCCGCAGCGCATGAGGAAGCGCAGGTTGACCGCGCCCGCGCCGAGACCGGCGGGCAGCACGTGGTTGGCGGCGGAGGCGGCGAACTGCGCGGCCATGAGCCACCCCGGGGGCAGCCACCGGATCACGGCGCCCTGCTGGGCCGCCGCCGCGCACAGCCAGGTCGCCCGGCGGCCGTGGCCCCGACCAGCAGCCGGCCCTGGTCGGTCACGGCAAGCCGCAGAGCACCGGTCTCCAGCACGGGCCAGTGGCGCCGGGCCAGACAGCGGTCACCGCAACGGCGAGGGTCAGGCGATATGCCAGTAGGCGCGCTTCCAGGTGGGCGCGAGGGTGACCTGCTCGGACGTCATTCGGGTTCGTTCTCGCGCGCCGTCGGCGCGATGTGGAGGTCCAGGGCGGCGGACCGGTGGGTGTCCCAGCCACGGGCGTAGGCGGGTGGTCGTCCGCCGGGTTCGGTGAGGGCTGCGGTCGGTATACGGCGGGAGGTGCGCAGGATGTCCGCCTCGGTGCTGTTGGCGTTGTTGCCGCTGGTCGCCGCAGAGGAGCAGCCGGTGTAGTAGGCGACGGGGATGGCCTCGTGCCCGGTGAGCAGGCACGGCGGGCGGACGCCCAGTCGGTGCAGTTCCCCGGCGGTGCGGGACCAGGCGCGGCGGTCGGCGGTGGTGCGGTCCACGGTGTGCTCCAAGACCGCGAACTGCACCGCCAGGTGCCCCGCCAGCCCGAGCGCGATCACGGCGGCCGCCACCGGTCGCCAACGGCCGCTCTCCGTGGTGACCAGGTGGAACAGCGCGTCGGCGACCGGGATGACCAGGAGCGCGTAGACGGGCAGCAGGAAGCGGGGAGCCGCGTATCCGATCATGAACAGGTACGGCGCGGCGGCCGTCGCGGCACAGAGCAGCGGCAGCAGCGTGCGTGCGGTGCGGTGGGCCCGTACCGCGACCACCAGTCCGACGGCGGCGAGCAGCGGGAGGACGAACCACCAGGCCGTCACCACCGGGTTCGGCATCGGCACGGTGCACGGGCGGCACAGTGCCCGCCCGCCCAGGCTGCGCAGTTGGTCGTCGACGGCGAAGTGCCAGCCGAGTCCGCCCTGGACGCGGGAGGCGTCGGACAGCCGCTGCCCCAGGCCGCCGTAACTGATGTACGCCTCGATCACCCACTCGAGCGCGCCCGCCACGAGTCCCGCCAGGAGGGCGACCGAGAGTCGCCACAGGCGCTCCGCGACCGCCAGGACGAGCAGCGGCAGCGTGACCCACACCGCGTCGGTGGGCCGCATCCACGCCATGAGCGCGGTGCCCGCGACGACGCCCCACAGGGCCGCCCGGTCCAGGCGGTCCGCCCGGACCCGCAGGAAGCAGCCGACGCAGATCAGGGCGCCGATCGCGACCCAGTAGTTGGGCATGGCCTGCGGGCCGTAGAAGAGGGTCACCCACAAGGAGGCGAAGAGCGCGCCGGCCAGGGCCAGTACCCGAGTCGGGAACAGTTCCCGCCACACGCGCAGGGCCAGGTAGAGGCCGAGGCCGGACAGTACCGCGAGGTAGACGCGCAGCAGTTCGGTGGACGTCGACCAGGACGCGATGGGCGCCACCAGCAGTGTGACGCCCCGGGCACGCGGTGCGCTGAAGAAGGCCGGGGGCCCCTGGGTGCCGATCTGGCTGACGTACACCGTCTCGTCCCAGCCGAGGCCCATGCCCGGGCGTACGACCACCAGTTGGACCAGCGTGAAGAGGCAGGCCACGGCCGCGAGCAGCCACTCGCCGCGCGTCCGCCAGGACGCGCCGGGCCCGTTCGCCGGTTCGCGTCGTCGCATACCGACGAGCATGGCGTTCGCGCCGTGGGCCATCGTCCACCCTTCACCCCCTACAAGTCGTAGGGCTTCCAGGACCCCCGCAGCTTGGTGGGCTGAAGGCGAGAACGGGGATACGGAGATACGGGGATACGGAGATACGGGGATACGGAAAAACATGGACAAGCTAACCCGCATCGGGCCGATACGCAGGGCGGAGTTCGGCCAAGTGCCTGACGGGCGCCCCCGGGTCAGCGGGCCCTGGTCAGCGCGCGTCGGGAGTGCGGTGCCGGGGCAGTTCGGGGCCGGACACAGGTCAGACGCACTATTTGAGGCCGTGGCGGGAATCGAACCCACGTAACTCGCTTTGCAGGTTTGTCCGTGCTGGGCAGGGCGTCATCCGGGCGTGGTCGCGGGCGTTCAGATCCGTACGGAAGCTGTGCCCCCAGGGGCGGGGTGAACGGCTCTGGAGGGTCGCGTACGGCGGTGAACGAGACGGAAACTGAGACGGGCGAGACCTACCGAGGCAGCGGTGTTCCAGGCCCTTCCCAGGGCAGTGGCATCGCTGTCCCCGCAGTGATCTACGCGGACGCCAACGAGGGGCTCTTGCGCATCCTGGGCCGCACCCGCGATCAGGTCAGGCTGTGGCGACGTAGGTCTTGGCTGCCCCAGGCCGGCTGTCGACTGGTCTGGGACTGCGGCGGTGAAGGCGTCGATTACCAGCGGCGGGCTCCTTTGAACGTTGCCCCTTCTCAGCTTTCCGGGTCTTCCACGGTGAGGCCCCGCCGCGCGGCACGCCCTTCCTGGTCCTGACCGCCGCGGCCCCGGATGCGGAGGTTGCCGGCAGGAGACACCCTGGTCTGGGGTGCTATCTCACGAGGCACAGGCCGTACGGCCTGTCACTGGTGCGGTTGAACGCCGTCTCCGCTGCGAAGCAAGTTGTACGAGCCCGGAATTGGTTCGGTCGATTGTTCGGGAGAGAATCGTGACTGTTCGGTCCAGGGAACTCGGCTTCGGTATGCCGTGGGAAGCCCAATACGGGTACAGCCAGGCCGTTCAAGTCGGCGACACGCTCTATGTCTCCGGGCAGGTGTCGCACGACAGCACTGGAACCTTCGTCGGGGTAGGAGACTTCGAGCTCCAGGTGAGGACGACTTTCGAAAACCTCGACCGGGTGCTGGAGCACTTCGGCGCCACCCGCAACCAGATCGTCGAGACCACCGTCCTGGCCATGGACCTGCGGGAGAACTTCGACACCCTCGCCAGGCTGCATGCCGCGTACTGCGGCGACCACCGGCCCACCAGCACCGTCATGGGCGTGGCCGACCTCGCGCTGCCCGACCAGCTCGTCGAGATCGGCGCGGTCGTCCGCCTTGACGTGACGCACTGACGGAGCGTGCCCCAAGCCTGTTTGTGACGGTCACAAGGAGGTTCGGAAATGTCACTGTTCGTGCCGAAGTTCGACTCGTCCGTGATCGTCCGTGCGGCGGAGGCTGAGACGATCGATGATGATCCAAACGGTGTTTTCACGCTGCTGGCTGACAGCAGCGCGTCTGGTGGGGCGCTGTCCACTGTGCGGGTCACCCTGGCGGCGGGCACCGACGGCGCCCCACCGCATCTGCACCGGCACTCCGCGGAGATGTTCTTCCTGCTGGATGGTGCTGCCGAGATCCTCTCCGGCGACGACATCGTCACCGCGGAACGCAGCGATCTCCTCATTGTCCCGCCGGGCAAGCCGCACGCCTTCGCCGCCACCCCCGGCGCCGGCGCCGACATCCTCGTCGTGATCACCCCGGGCGTCGAGCGCTTCGAGTACTTCCGCCACATTCAGCGCATCCGCCTGGGTGAGGTCGACCGGGAAAGTCTGCTGGAGGTCCAGGACCTCTACGACAACCACTTCCTGAACAGCGAGGTATGGGCCGCGCGCCGCTGACGAGGGCCTCCCGGGCCAGTGCCGGGGAAACCAAAACCGAAGCAGCGGAGGCTGTCCGAGAGCTGGAGAAGCAGCGCGACGCCAAGACCGTGCTGAAGCCCGGCAGGGCGTGGACGGTAAAGGCGTGGCTGACCCACTGGATTGAGAACGTCGCGCCCCTCGCCGTCAACGACAACACGATGGTTGGGTACGGCGTCGCCGTACGGAAGCACTTGATTCCCGGCTTGGGTGCTCATCGACTCGACAGGCTCAAGCCCGAGCACATTGAGGCGTTCTACGCCAAGATGCAGGCCAACGGAAGCAAGCCCGCGACCGCTCACCAGGTGCACCGAACCTTCCGCACCGCCCTCAAGGAGGCCGTACGGCGCGGCCATCTTGGCAAGAACCCAGTGCAGTTGGCCAAGGCACCGAAGACGGGCGAGTACGAGGTGGAGCCGTACAGCGTGCAAGAGGTACAGCGGTTGCTGAAGGCCGCTGACCAGCACCGCAACTCCGCACGCTGGGCCGTCGCCCTCGCCCTCGGACTGCGCCAAGGGGAAGTGCTGGCCCTGAAGTGGGAGGACGTGGACCTTGACGGAGGATTTCTTGTGGTCCGTCGCAGTCGCCACCGGCCGCAGTACGCCCACGGATGCGTGGAACCCTGCGGACGCAAGGCCGCCGGATATTGCCCGCAGAGGCGACGTACCAACCCGGAGATTTCCACCACCAAATCGCGCGCCGGCCGCGCGCGGTCGGTCTCCCGGAACAACTCGTTGACCTACTGCGGGCCCACCTCAAGGCGCAGCAAGCGGAGCGGGAGGCGGCCGGGAAGCGCTGGGTGGAGAGCGGTTTGGTGTTCCCGGACGAATACGGCCACAGCCCGTCCCACCGCCGGGACTGGACGGAGTGGAAGGCTCTTCTGACTGAGGCGAAGGTCCGGGACGGTCGTCTGCACGACGCACGCCACACGGCCGCGACTGTTCTGCTGATTCTCGGTGTTCCCGAGCGGGCCGTCATGGGCCTCATGGGGTGGTCGACCACCGCCATGGCCGCCCGGTACCAGCACATGGTTGACGCGGTTCGCACCGACGTCGCACGGCAGGTCGACGGACTCATCTGGGAGTAGAGGGCCTTCCGGGGCGCGGCAATGCCGCGCCCCGGAAGGCCCTGCTACTGCACGGCTTTTCCGCCGAGGAGCCCGACCATTGCGCCAAAGCCTAGGTTGGCGAGTGTGGAGCACGTGTCCATCGCGGACTTCGCTGCTTCCGTCGGCTTCTCCACGAAGATTCCGATGTAGAGACTGGCCATGAGCGTGAGCACCGTTATTACCGTGACGCAGATGAACACCAACTTGAAGTGTGCAGTCACCGTGGTGACTGCTGCGGCGTCGGTAGCCGTTGCTGGCACCGCAGCGGGTGCGGCGTTTGCCTGGGCGCCGGAGTCAGGGTTGGTGACACTCTCACTCATCTGACTCACCCCCCGGGACGCTCTGAGCACCGTCCTTGCCGGCAGGCTTCTGACCACCGTCCGCTTCTACGGGCTCTTCATCTGCCTGCCGTGTCTTGAGCCATGCCTCTATGAATGCCTGGATTTCCTCTGAATCCAGGGCGCCTTCGAGCTCCAGTCGCGTGCCGTCCGGCCTCGTGACGAGCAGGGACGTCTCTCTCGGCCGCCGGAAGATCGCGCGCAGGAGGCTGCGCAGCCTCTCACTGACGAATATGGCGATGGTCGATGCCCCAGACGCAGCGAGCAGCGAGAGTAGTTCCGGTTCCATGCCCCACCTTCCCCCTAGGTGTGTCGTGGCGACGTGCAGCGCAGCAGGCGTCGGCGTTGATTGTGCTACCTCAATGGCTTCCGCAGTGGCGTTCAACGTACGGAAGGTGTGAGGGAAGGTAGGAACTGAGACGGGAAGTGAGACGGGCGATCAAAAGGGCGGCGCCCCGGCTGGGGTGCCGCCCTTCGTTTTTCCTGGTCAGGCAGGTAGAGGCCGTGGCGGGAATCGAACCCGCGTAACTCGCTTTGCAGGCGAGTCCCTGAACCACTCGGGCACACGGCCGTTCTCAGGTGCGGCACGGCTCACTCGTTCCGACCTGATGGGTTGACCGTAGGCGGGGGTGTGGGCGGGGCTCAAGGGGATCGGCGGCGCTGCAATGGGACTGCCATACGCCGTTCATGAAGGGGGCGAGGGGGAGCGGGCGGTCGTACGACCAAAGGCCCAGTCGATCACCATCTCCGGACAGGAGCCACTGTCAGTTGTGGCCCTTACGCTGGCGGTCATGGCAGCCCTGGATGCACGTGATGTGACGACGGTCCCGGCAGCGGGCGAGGGTGGGGTTCTGAGCCGTTCGTACCGGGCGCTCAGTGTCGGCATCGTCTCTGTCGTGCTGCTGATCGCGTTCGAGGCGACGGCGGTCGGGACGGCCATGCCCGTGGCGGCCCGGGAGCTGGACGGGGTGTCGTTGTACGCCTTCGCGTTCTCGGCGTACTTCACCACGAGCCTGTTCGGGATGGTGCTCGCCGGGCAGTGGTCGGACCGGGACGGCCCGCTGGCGTCACTGACCGCCGGGATCGGGGCCTTCGCGGCGGGGCTGCTGCTGTCCGGGACGGCCGGGGCCATGTGGCTGTTCGTCCTCGGGCGGGCCGTGCAGGGGCTCGGTGGCGGGCTCGTCATCGTCGCGTTGTACGTGGTGGTCGGGCGGGCCTATCCGGAGCGGCTGCGGCCGTCGATCATGGCGGGGTTCGCGGCGGCCTGGGTGGTGCCGTCCGTGGTCGGTCCGCTCGCGGCGGGCACGGTCACCGAGCAACTCGGCTGGCGCTGGGTGTTCATGGGGATACCGGTGCTGGTCGTTCTTCCGCTGGCGCTCGCGCTGCCGCAGATACGGCGGCTGACGTCCGGCTCGGGCTCGGGCGCCGACCGTGTTCCCTTCGACCGGCGGCGCATCCGGCTGGCCTTCGGGATCGCGCTGGGCGCGGGGCTGCTGCAGTACGCCGCCCAGGATCTGCGCTGGGTCTCGCTCGTGCCGGCCGCGGCGGGCGGTGCGCTGCTCGTTCCGGCGGTGCTCGGGCTGCTGCCGCGCGGCACCTACCGGGCGGCGCGCGGGCTGCCGTCCGTGGTGCTGCTGCGCGGGGTCGCGGCCGGCTCCTTCATCGCCGCCGAGTCCTTCGTGCCGCTCATGCTGGTCACCGAGCGGGGGCTGTCGCCGACGCTCGCCGGGTTCTCGCTCGCGGCGGGCGGCGGTACCTGGGCGCTGGGGTCCTTCGTGCAGTCGAGGCCGCGGGTGGAGCCGTACCGGGAGCGGCTGATGTTCCTGGGCATGGTGCTGGTCGCGGCCGCCATCGCCGCGGCGCCGAGCGTGCTGATCCACTCCGTGCCGGTGTGGATCGTCGCCGTCGCGTGGGCGTTCGGGTGCTTCGGGATGGGTCTGGTGATCGCCTCGACCAGCGTGCTGCTGCTGCATCTCTCGGCGCCCGAGGAGGCCGGGGCGAACTCCGCCGCGCTGCAGATCTCCGACGGGCTGTCCAACGTCGTCCTGCTCGCGGTGGGCGGTGCGGCCTTCGCCGCGCTGGGCGGTGGCGCGGTGACGGAGGCGGCCACCTCGGCGGGTGGTTCCCATCCCGCCGCCTTTGCCGCGGTGTTTCTGCCGATGGCTGGGGTGGCGTTGGTGGGGGCTTGGGTGACTACGCGGGTGCGGACCGCACGCTTTTGAGTGGTACTGATATGACCCCGGATTCTAGTACCGTTTTGGTATGGCTATGAACCTGCGTCTCCGTGACGACCAGACGGAAGCACTCAAGCTGCGCGCCGAGGAGGAGGGCATCAGCATGCATGCCGTAGTGCTGAGGGCGGTGGACGACTATCTGGCGAGGACGGCTCACGAGGCGCTGGTCCGCAAGGCCGCCAAGGAGCAGACCGCCAAGTGGGCCGAGCTGTTGGAGCGGCTCAAGTGACCTGCGTCTATGTGTCGGCCGAAAATGTTCTGGCCATCGCCGAGCAGGCGGTCGAGGGGCAGAGCGTTTCGGTGCGGGACGTAGGGCTGCTGGCGTCGGCCGCACACCGTCCCTCGGCCTCTATGTCCGGGCGGGAGGCGTACGACAACCTGTTCGACAAGGCGGCGGCGCTCCTACAGTCGCTGGCGATCGACCGCCACTTCACCCACGGGAACAAGCGCACGGCGTGGGTGTCCTGCGTCGTCTTCCTGGCCATGAACGAGGTCCAGTTGCGGCCGGACATCGACGCGGCTGAGCGTCTCGTCATCGCGGTCGCCACGGGCAGCCTGGACGAAGTGAAGTCGATCTCCGAGGCATTGCGGGAGTTGGCCGAGCAGCCGATGTGAGCTGAGTCCCATCCAAGGGTGACCCCGCGTCGTTCGCGCGTTGGCACCCGCGAGGCGCCGGTAGGGTGGCCCGGTTGTCATACGTAGCCGAGCCGCTCGACCCCCCCCACGGAGACCGTGACTACCACCGCCGCCGCCAACGCCTCGTCCTCGCACCACCTCTCACCCGCCTTCCCCGGCCGCGCCCCCTGGGGCACCGCGGGCAAGCTGCGCGCCTGGCAGCAGGGGGCGATGGAGAGGTACATCCAGGAGCAGCCGCGCGACTTCCTGGCCGTCGCCACACCCGGCGCCGGCAAGACGACGTTCGCGCTGACGCTCGCGTCCTGGCTGCTGCACCACCATGTCGTGCAACAGGTGACCGTGGTCGCGCCGACCGAGCATCTGAAGAAGCAGTGGGCGGAGGCGGCCGCGCGGGTGGGGATCAAGCTGGATCCCGAGTACAGCGCGGGACCGCTCAGCAAGGAGTACCAAGGCGTCGCCGTGACGTACGCCGGTGTCGGCGTGCGGCCCATGCTGCACCGGAACCGGGTGGAGCAGCGGAAGACCCTCGTCATCCTCGACGAGATCCACCACGCCGGTGACTCCAAGTCCTGGGGCGAGGCCTGCCTCGAGGCGTTCGAGCCCGCCACCCGCCGGCTCGCGCTGACCGGTACGCCTTTCCGCTCCGACACCAACCCCATTCCCTTCGTCACGTACGAAGAAGGGAACGACGGGATCCGGCGGTCGTCCGCCGACTACACCTACGGGTACGGGAACGCGCTGGCCGACCACGTCGTCCGGCCCGTCATCTTCCTCTCCTACAGCGGCAACATGCGCTGGCGCACGAAGGCGGGGGACGAGATCGCGGCGCGGCTCGGCGAGCCGATGACCAAGGACGCCATCAGCCAGGCCTGGCGCACCGCCCTCGATCCGCGCGGCGAGTGGATGCCGAGCGTGCTGCGCGCCGCCGACCAGCGGCTGACCGAGGTCAGGAAGGGCATCCCGGACGCGGGTGCCCTCGTCATCGCCTCCGACCAGGACTCGGCCCGCGCCTACGCCAAGCTGATCCGCGAGATCACCGGCACCAAGGCGACTCTCGTCCTCTCCGACGACACGGGTGCGTCCAACAGGATCGACGAGTTCAGCCACAGCGACGACCGGTGGATGGTCGCGGTGCGGATGGTGTCCGAGGGCGTCGACGTGCCGCGGCTGGCCGTCGGCGTGTACGCCACCACCATCTCCACGCCCCTCTTCTTCGCGCAGGCCGTCGGCCGTTTCGTACGGTCCCGGCGGCGCGGCGAGACCGCCTCCGTCTTCCTCCCGACCGTCCCCGACCTCCTCGGCTTCGCCAACGAGATGGAGGTCGAGCGCGACCACGTCCTCGACAAGCCCAAGAAGGAAGGCGAGGAGGACCCGTACGCCGAGTCCGAGAAGGAGATGGACGAGGCGAACCGGGAGCA
Source organism: Streptomyces sp. NPDC048275 (assembly GCF_040652275.1). NCBI lineage: Bacteria > Bacillati > Actinomycetota > Actinomycetes > Kitasatosporales > Streptomycetaceae > Streptomyces > Streptomyces sp. NPDC048275. The sequence continues at coordinate 59,256 of NZ_JBEZLR010000011.1, read as the reverse complement.
GGACGAGGACACCGGGGAGCAGGAGCAGTTCTCCTTCGAGGCCCTGGAGTCCGAGGCCGTCTTCGACCGGGTCCTCTACGACGGCGCCGAGTTCGGGATGCAGGCCCACCCGGGGAGTGCGGAGGAGCAGGACTACCTCGGGATTCCGGGGCTGCTCGAACCCGACCAGGTGCAGTTGTTGCTTCAGAAACGGCAGGCGCGGCAGATCGCGCACAGCCGCAAGAAGCCCGACGAGGAAGCGGATCTTCTCGAACTTCCGGCTGAGCGGCGCCCGGTGGTCTCCCACAAGGAGATGCTGGAGCTCAGGAAGCAGCTCAACACCATGGTCGGCGCGTACGTCCACCAGAGCGGCAAGCCGCACGGCGTGATCCACACCGAGCTGCGGCGCGTGTGCGGCGGCCCGCCGAGCGCGGAGGCCACGGCAGGGCAACTGCGGCAGCGGATCGCCAAGGTGCAGGAGTGGGCCACCCGGATGCGGTGACGCGCGGCGCCCTGCGCATATGAGGGGCGTGTAAGGGGCGTGCGTCACGACTCACAGGCGCGCGTCACGGCATGTGCGCTGTGTGCAGAGGTGGTGCACGCCGAGTTCCGAGCTCCGTACGTACCCGGACAAAGCGAAAGAGTCCGTACCAGCCACTGCCCGGATTCTGGACGGAGCCTTCCGCTGAGCGAACCGGCTCGCTACTGTCCCGCTACGCACACGCCCCGTGGCAGCGCCGCCGCGGAGCGCAGCCGTGAAGCGACTGAGCCCGGGAGGAACCCGGGCGGCCAGCCGATCGGCGGCCTCTGAAGCGCGTCGCCGACGGGACTCGGTGACGCATCCGCCGCGAGGGGGCCGTCGACCTCACCACTAAGGAGTGGGCGTCGTGACCGCGGAGACCTCTCAGACGCTCGACCGGGGACTGCGCGTCCTCAAGCTGCTCGCCGACACGGACCACGGGCTGACCGTCACCGAGCTCTCGAACAAACTGGGAGTCAACCGGACCGTTGTGTACCGGTTGCTCGCCACGCTGGAGCAGCACGCACTCGTACGCCGTGATCTGGGCGGCCGCGCCCGGGTCGGGCTCGGGGTGCTGCGGCTGGGCCGCCAGGTGCATCCGCTGGTACGGGAGGCCGCGCTGCCCGCGTTGCGCGCGCTGGCCGAGGACATCGGGGCCACCGCCCACCTCACCCTCGTCGACGGGACCGAGGCCCTCGCCGTCGCCGTCGTCGAGCCGACCTGGACCGACTACCACGTGGCCTATCGCGCCGGGTTCCGGCACGCGCTGGACAAAGGAGCCGCGGGCCGCGCGATCCTCGCCGCCCGGCAGGCGCCGGTGGCCGGGCCCGGATACACCCTCACGCACGGGGAGCTGGAGGCGGGCGCGAGTGGTGCCGCGGCTCCTCTCATCGGCGTGACCGGGGTCGAGGGCAGTGTCGGCGTGGTCATGCTCGCTGATGCCGTGCCGGAGCGCGTGGGGGCGCGGGTGATGGACGCGGCGCGAGAGGTCGCGGACGCGTTGCGCTGACCCACGGCTGTCGACCGACGGCTGTTGGCCCACAGCCACGGATCCACAGCCACGGATCCACAGCCACGGATCCACAGCCACGGATCCACACCCACGGATCCACAGCCACCGACCCCACAGCCGCGTATGCCGCGCACGCACGTGTGTTTCCGGCGACCCCCCGGCTTTGGCCGACCCGCCAAACCGCCGCCGGCATCTCTGGCCGATGCACCCACCGTTCGCCGCCCCGCCCTCCGCATCATCGGGGCACTGAAGGCGCAACGGTGGAGGGAGTGGTCCGGTGGAGACGGTACGTACGCGTCCGGAGAGCGGCCAAGGGGGCGGGTGGGCTGCCCGGTTGACGCGGCGTCAGGGAGTCGGATCGCTGGTCGCCGAGGCCGCCGGGAGTCCGCTCAGGCGGACCATGGGCGTCGGGCAGCTGACGCTGCTCAGCGTGGGGGCCACGCTCGGCACCGGCATCTTCGTGGTGCTCGGAGAGGCCGTACCCGAGGCCGGGCCCGCGATCGTCGTGTCGTTCGTGCTGGCCGGGGTGACCGCACTGTTCTCCGCGCTGTCGTACGCCGAGCTGGCCGGCATGATCCCGGGCTCCGGCTCCTCGTACAGCTACACCTACGCCACCCTCGGTGAGCTCGTCGCCTGGGTCTGCGGCTGGTGTCTGATCCTGGAGTACGGGGTGTCCGTGGCCGCCGTCGCGGTCGGCTGGGGGCAGTACGTCAACGAACTGCTGGAGCTGACCGTCGGCGTCACCCTGCCCGACACGCTCAGCGCGCCGCCCGGCGACGGCGGTGTGCTCAACATCCCCGCCGCCGCCATCGTCGTCCTGTCCATGGTCGTACTGCTGCGGGGAGCGAAGGAGAGCGCCGTCGCGAACACCATCATGGTCGGCGTGAAGATCGCCGCCCTCGTGATGTTCTGCGCGGTCGCCTTCACCGCCTTCCGCGCCGGGAACTTCACGCCCCTCTTCCCGCTCGGCACCGCCGGTATGAGCGCGGGCGCCGCCTCGCTGTTCTTCTCCTACATCGGCTTCGACGCCGCCTCCACCGCTGGTGAAGAGGCCAAGAACCCGCAGCGTGATCTGCCGCGCGCCATCATCCTTTCCCTCGTCCTCGTCACCGCCCTGTACGTCCTTGTCGCGGTCGCCGCGCTCGGCGCGATGCCGTGGCAGAAGTTCGAGGGCACGGAGGCCACGCTGAGCGAGGTGCTCGTGCAGTCGGTGGGCGGCGGCAGCCTGTGGCCGATCCTCCTCTCCATCGGTGCGGTCGTCGCCACCACGAGCGTCGTGCTCACCGTGCAGTACGGACAGATCCGCATCCTCTTCGCGATGTCCCGCGACGGGCTGGTGCCGCCGCTGTTCGCCAAGGTGCACCCCACCACCGGGGTGCCGCGCGCCAACACCGTGATCGTCTCCGCGTTCATCGCCGTACTCGCGGCCCTCGTCCCGCTGGGCGCGCTCGCCGACGCCACCAGCATCGGCACGCTCTTCGCCTTCATGCTGGTCAACCTGGCGGTCATCCTGCTGCGCCGCCGCAGCCCCGAGGCGCCCCGGTCCTTCCGGGTGCCCTTCTCGCCGGTGACGCCGATCCTGGGCGTGGGCTTCTGCGCGTACATGCTGTTCAGCCTGGGGACGGACACGTGGGTCGCGTTCGGTGGGTGGATGGCCGTCGGGCTGGTCATCTACTGGCTCTACGGGATCAGGCACTCGAAGCTCGCGTCCAAGGGGGAGGCGTGACCGCTCCTGTCGACCTCACCGAGGTCGTCCCGGGCGCGTCCGGTCCTCGCGCACACGGCGGGGGAGTACGTCCCCGCCGTGCGGCCGCGGGCGTACGAGGAGCGGTTGACGGAGTGGCTCACGCGGGGAGGCGGCTGAGCCACTCCATCAGGAACTTGGTGAAGACGTACGGCTGTTCCATGTTGGCGTAGTGGGCGGCGCCCTCGACGGTGGCCGTGCGGCCGTCGGCGACGGCGTCGACGAGGCGGTCGGCCATCGCGATCAGATCGGCCGCGTCCAGGGCGCCGTTGATGGCCAGGACGGGGACCGTGATGGTCTTGGCGCGCGCCGCGATGTCGGTCACCGGGACGGACCGGTCGGGTTCGTCCGGCGTGTGCTTGGAAATAGTCCCCCGCGCCATTTCCCGCACCCGCCGTACGACCTCCGGGTCCACCTCCTCGAGCGTGCGATACGGGCCGGACACGGCCGACGTGAAGATGTCGACCCAGCCCTCGATGTCGCCGGCCGCCAGGGCGCCGCCCCCGCGGTTCATGACGTCCAGGGTCCAGGGGCCGATGTCCTCGGGGTCGGTGATTCCGGCGCCGCTGACGACGAGCGCGCGGACGAGGTCCGGGTGCTCCAGCGTGGTGTCGACAGCGGTGGCCCCGCCCATCGACATCCCGACGAGGATCGCGGGGCCCGTGTCCAGGTGGCGCAGGAGGGCGGCGAGGTCGTCGGCGGCACGGAAAGGCTTCGTCGCGTTGGCCGACCGGCCGTGGCCGCGGGCGTCGGGCGCGATCACCCGGTGGCCGACCGCGAGGAGCGGCACCAGGGCGTCCCACATGCGGTGGTCGGTGAAGCCGCCGTGCAGCAGCACCAGCGGGGGGCCCGTGCCGGCCTCGCGGTAGGCGAGCGGGCCGTCGGCGGACTCGAACATGAACACCTGAGCGGCATCAGTCATGACAACTAAGGTGTCATGTTGGCGGGGACTTGGCAACCAAGGTGTCATCCTGTTTCCATGACCGACGACAGCGAACCCGACGACAGCGAACCCGACGACAGCAAGTCCGACGAGAACAACCCACTGGCCCCCGATGACCTCGCCCCCCGCCTGTACGAGGTGTTCGCCGTGCTGGGGCCCCTGTATCGGCGCGTGACCCGCAAGGTGGAGCTGAACGAGCCGATCGAAGGCCTGTCCATCGGCGTGCGCGCCGTCCTGGACCTCCTGCGTGCGCAGGGCCCCCTGACGGTCCCCCAGATGGGGCGCGCGCAGGCGCTCAGCCGTCAGTTCGTGCAGCGGATGGTCAATGAGGCGGCGGCCCACGGGCTGGTCGAGGCCATGGCCAACCCCGCGCACCAGCGGTCCTCGCTGATCCGGCTGACCGACGACGGCCGTTCGGCCATCGACGCGGTGATCACCCGCGAGAGCGCGTTGCTGAAGCGCGTGCGCGGCGACCTGACCGACGCGGACGTGCAGACGTGTGTACGGGTGCTGACGCGCATGCTGGAGGTCTTCGAGGACGTGGACGTGAACTGAAGGCGGCTCAGTGGCGGGCGTCGAGCCCGCCCAGCGTCCTCAACTGCAGCCACAGCACCAGCCGTTCGTCGGGATCGTCGAGGTCGATGCCGAGCTGTTGCTGGGCCTGCTTGAGGCGGTAGCGGCAGGTGTTGGGGTGCACGGCGAGCAGCCGCGCCGCGCCCGCCATGTCGCAGCCCGCGTCCAGCCAGGCGATGAGGGTGCGGGCGTAGTCGGTGCCGTGCTCGGTGTCGTACGCCAGCACCCCCCGCCACGATCCGGCGCTCAACTCCCGCCGCTCGCCGAGTACTTCGGTGAGCCGGAGCAGGGTGACGCGCGGGCGCACCTCGTCCACCGACGCCACCGGCAGCTCGGGTCCCACGACACGCAGCACGAGGTCCGCGTCGGCGCGGGAGGCCGGCACTTCCGCGAGCCCCGCCACGACATCCCCGAGGCCCGCCCGCACGGGCACCCGCAGCGCCTGTCCGGCCCGCCGCACGATGTCCTCGGCGAGCCCCTTGTGGCTGTGTCTGTTTGTTCGCCTCCGGGGCGCTCCGGCCGGTGCCGAGCGGCCGACCGTGCTCACCCCTCCGGGCCTTGGCGCGCTCGGCCGCTCGACACCGGCGCGCCCCTGCGGCTCACGCGCCCCGCCGTGCTCGCCGGGCGCCGGCAGCAGCGCGTACACGACCCCGTCGACCAACACGCACGCCTGCCGCCCGTAGCGGGTCTCGCACTGCAGTCGTACGAGGTCCAGGAGCCGTAGCGCGGTCTGCTCGCCGTCGGGGGCGGGCGCCGTGGAGTCGAGGACGAACGCGGCCACCCGTACGGTGTCCAGGCCCAGGCGGTGGGCGGCGCCCGCCGGGTCCGCGGTGCCGTCGAGCAGGCGGCGCAGCAGGTCCCCGTCCTGGTGCCGGGCCAGTTCCTGCGCGGCCCGCGCCCGTAGCAGGAGCAGCGCCGCCGTGGACGCCCCCTGCGTGAGCGCCTCCTCGGCGTCCGGCGCGAGGCCGCCGTCGTCGACGACCCACAGCGACCCGAGGGTCTCGCCGCCGGCGCGGACGGCCACGGCGAGGCGGGGGAGGTTGTCCCTCCCGGCCAGCGCGGGCAGCCGGACCACTCCCCGCGCCGCGAACAGCGTCCGGTACTGCTCCGAGTTCTCCGGGCTCCCCGGCACCTGGAGGCCGAGGATGCCCTGGCGGCGGTCCTCGTCCACCGCCTGGCCCGGGACCGTCGAGTACGCGAGGATCCGCTGCCGCGGGTCCTCGACGGCGGTGGCGCCGCCGACGGCCGCAGCGACGGCGTCGGCCAGGGCGAACAGATCACCGAGGGCGGCCGTCCCGGGGATCCCTCCTGTCCCGGTGAGGCCGGGCCCCTGAGGGAGCGCGCCGATCGCCGAGGCGAACAGCAGGTGCACCTGGTGCCAGGCGGCGTCCTCGTCCACGGAGAGCAGGGCCACACCCGCCGACTCCGCCTCCGCGAGCGGGCCGTCCGGGCCGCGTACGACGAGCCCGCTCATCCCGGCCTGGGCCGCCGCCCGCGCCAGCGGCCCGGCCGCGGACGCGCGCACCCCGACCGCCAGCAGCAGCGCCCCGGGGGCACGCGGGAGCGGCGCGTGGGCGTCGTACAGCAGCGCCTCGGTGACGGGCACGGTGAGCCCGCGGGGCGCGGTGTGCAGCCGTACGGAGGGGCCGCCGATGACGTCCAGCAGGTCGCCGAGGGTGCAGGCGTCCACGCGGGCCCCTTCCAGGTTGGTTAGCCGATCTCATCACGAACGTACGCGGGTGTTGTCCTGCCGCACAACGTGAGCGCGGCCGCGAGCTCCGAGACTCGACTCATGACAGGAGCCACGGGAGCACGTGATCTCGCTGCGGCCGCCGCCCGCGCGGCCGGAGTCACCCTCCGTACCGTCCACGACGTCACCGGCATCGCCGCCGTGACCGACTTCTTCAGCGACGTCTGGCAGACCCCGCGCAGCACCCCGCCCTACCCGGCCGAGGTGCTGCACAGCCTCGTCCACGCGGGCGGCGCGGTGCACGCGGCCTATGACGGAACCCGTCTCGCCGGAGCCGCCGTCGCCGTCTTCGGGCCGCCCGCCCACGCCGACGTGTACTCCTTCGTGGCCGCTGCCGCCGCCTCCGACCGCGGGGTCGGGTACGCCGTGAAGCAGGCCCAGCGCGTCTGGGCCCTGGAGCACGGCGCCCGCACCATGCGCTGGACCTTCGACCCCCTGGTCGGCCGCAACGCCCGCTTCAACCTGGTCAAACTGGGCGCCACCGGCACCGAGTACCTCGTCGACTTCTACGGGCCGATGGCCGACGGGGTCAACGACGGGGACGAGAGCGACCGGCTGACGGTGACCTGGGATCTCGTCCATCCCCGTACGCCGCAGCACCCGGGCGACCGCGAAGGCGCCCCCGCCACTCGCGTCGCCCCCGATGGCGCCCCCCTCGCGCGCCGCGACCTCGCCGGCCGGTACGTGTGGTGCCGTGTCCCGGACGACATCGTCAAGCTGCGCGCCGCCGAGCCGTCGCTCGCGCTGCGCTGGCGCCACGCCGTCCGCGAGGTCTTCAAGGAGGCCTTCGCCGAGGGGTACGTCGCCACGGGGATGTCCCGCGACGGCTGGTACACCCTCACCCGCCCCTCCACGGAAGGCGCCGCATGAAGCTCGAACGCGTCGAAGTCGTCCACATCGCCCTCCCCCTCGTCACCCCCTTCCGCACCTCCTTCGGCACGATGACGACGAAGGACACCTTCCTGCTGCACGTCGTCACGGACACGGCCGAGGGCTGGTCGGAGTTCGCCGCCGACCCCGAGCCGCTGTACTGCTCGGAGTTCGTGACCGGCGCCGAGATCGTGCTCCGCGACTTCCTGCTGCCGCGCGTGGCCGCCCTGCCCGACCTCACGGCCGCCGCGCTCGCGCCCGCGATGGCGAAGATCAAGGGCCACGAGCTGGCCAAGGCCGCCCTGGAGACGGCGGTCCTCGACGCCGAGCTGCGCGCGTACGGCATGTCGCTGGCGACCTACCTCGGGGCCGTCCACGACCGGGTACCCGCAGGCGTGTCCGTCGGCATCAAGGACTCCCTCGGGGCGCTCCTCGACGACGTCGAGCGCTATCTCGACGAGGGGTACGTCCGCATCAAGCTGAAGATCGAACCGGGCTGGGACCTGGCTCCCGTACGGGCCGTGCGCGACCGCTTCGGGGATGCGCTGCCGCTCCAGGTCGACGCCAACACGGCGTACTCGCTCGCGGACGCCGAGCGACTGCGGGGGCTCGACGAGTTCGGGCTGCTGCTCATCGAGGAACCGCTGGAGGAGAACAACCTGCACGCCCACGCCCGGCTCCAGCAGCGCCTCGCCACCCCCGTCTGCCTCGACGAATCGCTGCACAGCGCCCGCGACACCGCGTCCGCGATCGCCATGGACGCCTGCCGGGTGGTCAATGTGAAGCCCGCCCGCGTCGGCGGCTACCTGGAGGCCCGCCGCGTCCACGACGTCGCCCACGCGCACGGAGTGCCGGTGTGGTGCGGCGGCATGCTGGAGACGGGCATCGGCCGCGCGCCCAACCTCGCGCTCGCCGCGCTCCCCGGCTTCACCCTCCCCGGTGACACCTCCGCGTCCAGCCGCTACTTCGCCGAGGACATCACCGAGCCGTTCGTCCTGGTGGACGGACATCTGCCGGTTCCGCGCACCCCGGGCATCGGTATCGAACCGCTGCCGGAGGCGCTGCGGCGCTTCACGACCGCGCGGCGGGACCTGTACGGGGGCCTTACCCAGCGGTCAAGTTAGATTGATCCCGTGCTCTCTCGCCTCACGCGCCCCCGGGCCGTCGCCGTCTGCGCCCTGCCCGTCGTGGCCCTGCTCGCCACGGCGGCGTTCGCACCGCTGCCCTTCTCCCTGACGCAGCCCGGCATGACGGCGAACGTCCTCGGCGAGAACAAGGGCGAACCGGTGATCACGATCAGTGGGGCGCCCACCCGCAAGACCAGCGGGCAGCTGCGGATGACGACGATCGAGGCGACGGGGCCGGACGCGACCGTCGGCCTCGGTGACGTCGTCGACAGCTGGTTCCGTACGGACCGGGCGGTGATGCCCCGCGACTCGGTCTACCCGAGCGGGGACACCGTCAAGGAGATCGAGCAGCACAACGCCGCCGAGATGCGGGAGTCCCAGGACACGGCCACCGAGGCGGCCCTGTCCTACCTCGGTGAGAAGAACGACGTGAAGGTCACGCTCCGGCTGGCCGACGTCGGCGGGCCCAGCGCCGGGCTGCTCTTCACCCTCGGCATCATCGACAAGCTGGACGGCGACGGCAGCGGCGGCGACCTCACGGGCGGCCGCAACATCGCGGGTACGGGGACGATAGACGCCGACGGCACGGTGGGCGCGGTCGGTGGCGTCGCCCTGAAGACACAGGCCGCCCGGCGCGACGGCGCCACCGTGTTCCTGGTCCCGAAGGCGGAGTGCGCGGACGCCGAGACGGAGCTGCCGAAGGGGCTGCGGCTGATTCCGGTGACCACGCTGAAGGGCACGGTCGATGCCCTGGTCGCCCTGGAGAAGGGCACGGGCTCGGTACCGAGCTGTTGACGCGCGGCGACGGCCACCCGGGGTGAGTCGTCACCCTCCCTTGACGAACCCCTCCTGCTTCATCCAGTCCAGCGCCACCTGGTGCGGGTCCTGCCCGTCCACGTCCACCTTGGCGTTCAGTTCCTGCGCCACCGTGTTGTTGAGCTTCTTGGTGATCGGGTCGAGGACCTCGGCGATCGCCGGGTACTTCTCCAGGGCCTTGGAGTTGATCGCGGGTGCCGCGTTGTAGTTGGGGAAGAACTTCTTGTCGTCCGCCATCACCACCAGGTTCATCGACTTGATGCGCCCGTCGGTGGTGAACACCTCGCCGTACGTACAACTCCCCTTCGCCACCTGGGTGTAGATGATCCCGGTGTCCATCTGCGTGATGTTCTTGGCGGGCAGATCCATCCCGTACGCCTTCTGCATGCCCGGCAGACCGTCGGCCCGGTTGGCGAACTCGCTCTCCACGCACACCGTGACCGCGCCCGGGTCCGACTTGGACAGCGCGGCCACGTCCGAGAGCGTCGTCGTGCGGTACTTCTTGAAGTTGGCCTGGTTCATGGCGAGCGCGTAGGTGTTGTTGAGCGTGGACGGCGGCAGCCAGGTGATCCCGTTCTTCAGATCCGCGTCGTGCACCGCCTGCCACTGCCGCTGCGGGTCGGGGATGGGCGTGCTGTTGCCGAGGTACGTGATCCAGGCGGTGCCCGTGTACTCGTACATGCCGTCCACGTCACCGCTCTTGAGTGCCTCGCGGGCGCCGATCGACCCCTGGATCCCGGTGCGGTCGAGCACGTTCGCGCCGGCCGCCTCGAAGGCGATGCCCATGATCGCGCCGAGGATCAGCTGCTCGGTGAACTCCTTCGAGGCGACCGTCAGGTCGGCGCCCTCGAGCGGCAGCCCCTGCCCGATCGAACCGGGTTCCACGTCGTCGACCATGGGGGAGCCGCTGGTCAGCCCGCAGCCGGCGGCCAGCACCAGCACCCCGGCCAGCACCGGACACGTACGCCCGCGCCTCATGAGTCCGCCTCCAGCCCACGTGGCCTCAGCAGCAGCTCGGCCAGTGACGCGAGCCAGTCCACGAGCAGCGCCAGCGCGACCGTGAGGATCGAGCCGAGGACGAGGACGGGCATGCGCTGGGTGGTGATGCCGGTGGTGATGAGAACGCCGAGACCGCCGCCCCCGCCGAAGGTGGCGAGGGTCGCCGTGCCCACGTTCAGGACCAGCGCCGTGCGTACCCCCGCGAGGATCAGCGGGACGGCCAGCGGGAGTTCGATCCGCTGCAGCACCCCCAGGGGCGACATGCCGATGCCGCGCGCGGCCTCCAGGAGGGTCGGGTCGTTCGCCTTCAGCCCGGCGATCGTGTTGGAGAGGACCGGCAGGATGGCGTAGATGATGATGCCGATCAGGGCCGACTTCTCGCCGGTGCCGAGCCAGATGACCAGGAGCGCCAACAGGCCGATCGCCGGGGTGGCCTGACCCATGTTGGCGACGGTCATCGCGAACGGCGTCGCCTTCCGGAACGCCTTGCGGGTGAGCAGGACGCCCAGCGGGATCGCGATGATCAGCACGAAGAACGTGGAGATCGCGGTCAGCTGGATGTGCTGCCACAGGGCCTTCGACACCTGCCCGTTCGACAGCGCGTTCTCGGAGATCGCGTCGAGCTGCGCCTGCTGGAACCAGATCCAGGTGGCGAGCAGCACGGCCACGACGAGGGTGGGCAGGAAGGTCAGCTTCTGCCAGGTGATGCGCGGCTTGAGCGTGACGGTCCGCGGCGGCGGGGCCTCCTGCTCGGCCTCGCCCTCGTCCCGGAAGGCGAGACCCTTGACCTCGTGCTCGCCCTCGGGCCGCTGCTCCTGCGGGGGAGTGCTCACGCCTTCGCCTCCCCCTCGCCCACGCCCTCCTGCTCGAAGTGGGTCTGCTGGGCGCGCGCCTCCTCCAGCTCGTGCTGGTGTTCCATCGCCTCCAGCCGGTCGGCCTCCAGCATCTCCTGCACCGAGTTCATCAGCGTCTCCATGTCGACGACGCCGATGAACTCGCCGCGCCGCCCGGTGACGGCGACCCGGCCCGTGTTGTCGATGAGCACGGCCTCCAGGGCGTCCCGGAGCGTCGCGTCCAGGGTCACCGTGTCGTGCACCAGCGTGCCCGCCCGCGCCAGCGAGCCCTTGGCCCGCATCAGATCGCCGCGCCGCAGCCACTTGTAGGGGCGGCGCCGCTTGTCCAGCAGCAGGATCTCGTTCGTACCGCTGCTCCGGAGCTTGTTGAAGATCTCCTGGAGCGGGTGGTCCACGGTCACGGTCGGGTAGTCGGTGACCTCCACATCCCGTACGCGGGTGAGGTTGAGCCGCTTCAGTGCCGCCCCCGCGCCCACGAACCCGGACACGAAGTCGTCGGCCGGGTTGGTGAGGATCGCCTCCGGGGTGTCGAACTGCGCGATGTGCGAGCGCTCGCGAAGGACCGCGATCCGGTCACCGAGCTTGATCGCCTCGTCGAAGTCATGGGTGACGAAGACGATCGTCTTGTGCAGCTCGTGCTGGAGCCGGATCAGCTCGTCCTGGAGGTGGTCGCGGGTGATCGGGTCCACGGCTCCGAAGGGCTCGTCCATCAGCAGGACGGGCGGGTCGGCCGCGAGCGCCCGCGCCACACCCACGCGCTGCTGCTGGCCGCCGGAGAGCTGGCGCGGATAGCGGCCGTGGAACTCGCCCGGGTCGAGGCCGACCAGGTCCAGCATCTCCGCGACGCGCGCCTTGATCCGCCCCTTCGGCCAGCCGGCCATCTTCGGTACGAGGGCGATGTTCTGGGCGACCGTCATGTGCGGGAAGAGTCCGGACGACTGGATCGCGTACCCGATCTTGCGACGCAGTTTCACCGGGTCCATGTCGGTGACGTCCTCCCCGCCGATGCGGATGCGTCCGCCCGTCGGTTCGATGAGCCGGTTGATCATCTTCAGGGTGGTGGACTTGCCGCATCCCGAGGGGCCCACGAAGACGACCAGCTCGCCCGCCTTGATCTCCATGTTGACGCTGTCCACGGCGGGGTCGCGGCTGCCGGGGTAGCGCTTGGTGAGGTGCTCCAGCTCGATGGTGGCGCCGGAGGTCTGCGCCTCGGTGTCCGTGGGCGTCTCAGGCACGGATCCCCCTGGAGATGGTCAACCGTCCGATGAGGACGTACGCGGCGTCGAACAGCAGTGCCAGGATGATGATTCCGAGCGTGCCCGCGAGCACCTGGTTGAGCGCGTTCTTGCTGCCCAGGGAGGCGAGGCCACGGAAGATCTCGTTGCCGAGGCCGGGCCCGGACGCGTACGCCGCGATCGCCGCGATGCCCATCAGCATCTGCGTGGAGATCCGGATCCCGGTGAGGATCGGCGGCCAGGCGAGCGGCAGCTCGACCCGCGCCAGCCGGGCCAGGCGCGACATGCCGATGCCCGTCGCCGCGTCCACCAGCGTGGGGTCGACGCCGCGCAGGCCCACGATCGCGTTGCGCACGATCGGCAGCAGCCCGTACAGCGTCAGCGCGATCACCGTCGGCGGGACACCCAGGCCCACGATCGGGATCAGCAGACCGATCATGGCGAGCGACGGCATGGTCAGAATCGCGGAGGTGGTGGTCGTGGCGAGGTTGCCCGCCACGTCGTTGCGATAGGTGGCGACGCCGATCACCACACCGATCACGGTCGCGACGACCATGCACTGGAAGACCGCGCTGGCGTGTTGGTACGCGTCCGTGAGCAGCTGCTGATGGTGGCTGCTCACGTACTCCCAGAAGTTCACGCCACCTCACCCGGTCATCGGTCAGTGCTCGGTTGCCGCCTGTTCCACCAGCGGGATGATCCGCAGCGGAACGGGGTTCTCCATGACGATCGCCGTGGAGGCCCGGACAATGCCATCAAAACCGACTACCCGGTCGATCACACGTTGGAGATCGGCGTTCGAGCGGGCCACCAGCCGGCACAGCATGTCGCCGCCACCGGTGGTGGTGTGCAGCTCCAGCACCTCCGGAACGGTCGCCAAGTGGGCTCGTACGTCGGGGCCTTGGCCCTGTCTGATCTGCAGCGTCGCGAAGGCCGTGACGGGGTATCCGAGCGCGGCGGGATCCACCTGCGGGCCGAATCCCCGGATGACTCCATTCGATTGAAGCCGGTCCAGGCGGGCCTGCACGGTGCCGCGCGCGACGCCGAGCCGCCGGGACATCTCCAGGACGCCGATGCGCGGCTCCCGTGCCAGCAGCACGATGATCCGCCCATCCAGATGGTCGATCGCCACGACAGCCTCCCCCTTTTTTTGGCTCGTTCGCCTGCGGGGCGCTACAGCCTGTGCCGAGAGGACGATCGTGCTCAGCCCTTCGGGCCTCCGCGCGTTCGTCCTCTCGGCACAGGCGCGCCCCTCCGGCTCCCTCGCGGGCTGGTCATCTTGTACAGAAAGTCAACCGGTCCCTACCCACCACTGAACAGATTGACCAGTGAATCCGCAAACTATTGCGCAGCTTGCAGACCGGGGCGACGCTTCCCCCATGACGCAGACCACACACCGCACTCCCGACACCGCCCGGCAGGCAGACCCCTTCCCGGTCAAGGGAATGGACGCGGTCGTCTTTGCCGTCGGCAACGCCAAACAGGCCGCGCACTACTACTCCACCGCCTTCGGCATGCGGCTGGTCGCCTACTCCGGACCGGAGACCGGCAGCCGCGAGACCGCCTCGTACGTCCTCACGAACGGCTCGGCGCGCTTCGTCCTCACCTCCGTCATCAAGCCCGCCACCACCTGGGGCCACTTCCTCGCCGAGCACGTGGCCGCGCACGGCGACGGCGTCGTCGACCTCGCCATCGAGGTCCCGGACGCGCGCGCCGCGTACGCGTACGCCGTCGAGCACGGCGCCCGCCCGCTCGCCGAGCCGTACGAGCTGAAGGACGAGCACGGCACGGTCGTCATGGCCGCGATCGCCACGTACGGCGAGACCCGGCACACGCTCGTCGAGCGGACCGGGTACGACGGCCCGTACCTCCCCGGCTACACGGCCGCCGACCCGATCGTCGAGCCGCCCGCCCACCGCACCTTCCAGGCCATCGACCACTGCGTCGGCAACGTCGAACTCGGCCGGATGAACGAATGGGTCGGCTTCTACAACAAGGTCATGGGCTTCACGAACATGAAGGAGTTCGTGGGCGACGACATCGCCACCGAGTACAGCGCGCTGATGTCGAAGGTCGTCGCCGACGGCACGCTCAAGGTCAAGTTCCCGATCAACGAGCCCGCCATCGCCAAGAAGAAGTCCCAGATCGACGAGTACCTGGAGTTCTACGGCGGCGCGGGCGTCCAGCACATCGCGCTCAACACCAACGACATCGAGCGGACGGTACGGACGATGCGGGCGGCCGGGGTCCGGTTCCTCGACACCCCCGACTCGTACTACGACACCCTCGGCGAATGGGTCGGCGACACCCGCGTCCCCGTCGACACCCTGCGCGAGCTCAAGATCCTCGCCGACCGCGACGAGGACGGCTACCTGCTCCAGATCTTCACCAAGCCGGTCCAGGACCGCCCGACCGTCTTCTTCGAGATCATCGAACGGCACGGCTCCATGGGCTTCGGCAAGGGCAACTTCAAGGCGCTGTTCGAGGCGATCGAACGGGAGCAGGAGAAGCGCGGCAACCTGTAGAACTCCGGCTACCGGCTACCGGCTACCGGCTGCGCAGTCTGTGGCAGGGGCTCGGCGGCCGGTTCGCCGAGGGCGTCCAGGGCTTGTCTGGCCATGGGGGCGAAGGCGGGGGAGAAGTACGGGTTGATGCGGAGGGACTCCTCGAGGTGGCGGCGGGCCGAGCCGGCGAGGCCCAGGTCACGTTCGATCTGACCCCGGTGGAACATGTACAGCGCACTGCGCACGCCGCCTCCGTGCAGCTTGTCCGTCGCCCTCGTCGCGAACTTCAGGGCCTCCTCGTCGAGGCCCGCCCGGTGCAGCGCCCACCCCAGCGCGTCCACGACCGCGATCCCGGGCTGCCGCTTCCACTCGGCGCGCAGTCGGCGCACGGCGGTCGCCGGATCACCGTGGTCGGCCTCGAACAGCCCGAGGAGCAGCTCGTTGTTGACGCCGTTCGCGGCCTCCGTCCGCACCCGCTCCCGCAGCAGGTCGTACTGCGCCCGCGCCGCGTCGGCGAGCCCCAGCGTCTCGTACAACTCGCCCAGCTCCAGCGCGTACCGCGGCTCGGGCTGCTTGGCGAGCGCCGCCTGGTACGCACGCTGCGCCTCCGACGTGCGCCCGAGCGCCGCCAGCGCACGCCCCTGCCCGGCGAGCGCGCTGTGCCTGTCGCGGTCGGTGCGCAGCGCGCTCTCGTAGAAGCGCAGCGACTCCTCCCGGTCCCCGCGCTCCCAGGCCAGCCGGCCGGACTCCTCCAGCCAGGCCGCCCGCTCGGCCGGGGTCCCCGAACCCGCCGCCGCGTCCGCCAGCGCGGCCACCGCGTCCTCGCGCCAGCCGCGCTCCCAGTACACCTGCGAGGCCTCTACCAGCACCGGCGGTCCCGAGTGCAGCCCCTGGAGTTTCTCCAGCGCCGTGCGGGCGGCCTTGTAGTCGCCGAGGCCGGTGTAGGAGTCGATCAGCAGCGGATACGTCGTCCACCGCTTCGGCGCCAGCTTCAGCGCCGCCTCGCCCCACTTCCGGCCCGCCCGGAAGTCATGGCGCGCGTTGGCGAGCGCGGCCAGCCCGTCCAGCGCCGCCACATTCTGCTTCGGCGCGGCGGCCAGCGACGTACGCAGCGCCTGCTCGGCCTTCGGGAAGTACGCGGGCGTCGCCGTCCGCCGCCCCTGCTCCACATACGCCGCACCGAGCACCGCCCACGACTGCTCGTCGCGCGGATGGGCCCGCAGATGGGCCTCGCGGTCGCCGATGAGCGCCGCCAGATCGGGCAGCGCGGCGGGCACCCCGGCCCCCGAAGCCGCCCGCGCCCGCGCCGCCACCGGCCCCGCCGCGGCCCGCGCCACCACCGGCCCCGGCGAGGGCGGCGGCGCGGAGTCCAGGGCCGAGGGCAGCAGCACCAGCACCCCGCCGAGGACGACACACCCGGCGACCACACCGATCAGGGCGCGCTTCACGACGGAGGAGCGGCGCCGCCCCCCGGAGGGCCCCTCGGGCTGCAGTCCGGTGAGAACCGGCTGTCGCTCTTCGATCTGCATGTCCTTCACTGTGCTCCAGTACGAAGACCACATCCCGGCACACAAAGGGTGCCGCAGACGGGGTTCACACCGATGGCCCCGGGTGCGACGCTGTGATCATGAGCCGTATCGAAGCCCCGCGCGACGACGTCACCGGCAACCTCGTCGACCGACTCCTCGTCGGCCTGCCGACCGAGGCGGTCCTCACCGACCCGGACGTCACGGTCTCGTACGCCAACGACATGGCGAGCTTCTGCGAGGCCGGCACGCCCGCCGTCGTCGTCCTGCCGCGCACCGTCGAACAGGTCCAGCACATCATGCGCACCGCGACCGAGCTGCGCGTCCCCGTCGTCCCGCAGGGTGCCCGCACCGGCCTGTCCGGCGCCGCCAACGCCTCCGACGGCTGCATCGTGCTGTCCCTGGTGAAAATGGACCGGATCCTCGAGATCAGCCCGGTCGACCGGGTCGCCGTGGTCGAACCCGGCGTCATCAACGCCACGCTCTCCCGCGCCGTGGGCGAACTCGGCCTGTACTACCCGCCGGACCCCTCCAGCTGGGAGATGTGCACGATCGGCGGCAACATCGGCACGGCCTCCGGCGGGCTGTGCTGCGTGAAGTACGGGGTGACGGCCGAGTACGTCCTCGGCCTCGACGTCGTACTGGCCGACGGTCGGCTCATGTCCACCGGCCGCCGTACGGCGAAGGGCGTCGCCGGGTACGACCTCACTCGCCTCTTCGTCGGGTCGGAGGGCTCGCTCGGCATCGTCGTACGGGCGATTCTGGCCCTCAAGCCGCAGCCGCCCCAGCAACTGGTGCTGGCCGCGGAGTTCGGGTCGGCGCGGGCAGCCTGCGACGCCGTGTGCAGGATCATGGAGGGCGGTCACGTCCCCTCCCTCCTCGAACTGATGGACCGTACGACGGTGAAGGCCGTCAACGACCTCGCCCACATGGGTCTCCCGGAGACCACCGAGGCCCTCCTCCTCGCCGCCTTCGACACCCACGACCCGGCAGCCGACCTCGCCGCGGTGGGCGCCCTGTGCGAGGCCGCGGGCGCCACGCAGGTGGTCCCCGCGGAGGACGCGGCGGAGTCCGAACTCCTCCTCCAGGCACGGCGGTTGTCGCTCACCGCGCTCGAAGCCGTCAAGGGCACGACGATGATCGACGACGTGTGCGTGCCGCGCTCCCGGCTCGGCGACATGCTCGAAGGCATCGAGCGCGTTGCCGACAAGTACTCCCTGACCATCGGCGTCTGCGCGCACGCCGGCGACGGCAACACCCACCCCACCGTCTGCTTCGACGCCACCGACCCCGACGAGTCCCGGCGCGCCCGCGAGTCCTTCGACGAGATCATGGCCCTCGGCCTGGAACTCGGCGGCACCATCACCGGCGAGCACGGCGTCGGCGTCCTGAAGAAGGAGTGGCTGGCGCGCGAGATCGGCCCGGTGGGGGTGGAGATGCAGCGCGGGATCAAGACGACGTTCGATCCCCTGGGCCTGCTGAACCCGGGCAAGGTCTTCTGACACCCAGGCCTACTCCCCGTCCTTCGACTCGTCCGACGGCCACGGACCGCGCAGCCACAGGTCGTCGGCCGGGGTCGGGGCGAGCAGCTCGGCGAGGCCGTCGTCGATGCCGAGCTGCTCCGCCTCGGAGCCCGGCGGGACCGCCCGCAGGGTGCGCTCCAGCCAGGCGGACACCTGCGCGGCGGGCGCCTCGAGGAGGGCGTCGCCGTCCGGCGAACTCAGCGCCATCAGCACGACGCTGCGGCCCGCGACCTTCGTCGGCCACACCCGCACGTCGCCGTCACCGCACGGCCGGAACACCCCCTCGATGAGCAGTTCACGGCCGAAGGTCCAGTCGACGGGATGCTCGGAGTCGATGTGAAAGGCGATGTGGACGGCGTACGGCTCGTCGCTGTAGTAGCTGAGCCGGGCCGGCACGGGGATGCTGCGTCGGGGCGACAGGACGAGTTTGAGCTCGAGTTCGCGTTCCACCACGGTGTGCATGTCGATGCCCTTCCCTTCGGGTACGGGGCCCTGAGGGCGGGCCCGTACGAGTGGAGAGCGCGTTCACACGGAACCATTACGCGAGTTCGGAGAACTTTTTTCGGGCGGTGTCCTTCGGGTGGTGTCCAGAGGTGGCGGAACGTTGCTCGAATGGGGTGGGTACGGCGGGAGCGGCCGTGACGCGTGCGCCGGTCTGATAGATGTGGACCCTCCAAGAAACCTCCGAGCAGATACGGGACGACGGACATGAGCGCCCCAACCCCGGCCCCCGGTGACGACAAGCCCCGCGAGGGGTACTACCCGGACCCTTCCATTCCTGGATATGTCCGGTACTGGAACGGTGCCGCCTGGGTACCGGGTACGAGCCGTCCGGCGCCGTCCGACGGCGTGCCGATCACGCCGCCCGGCACGCGACCGGCCACCGTGCCCGCCCCCGCGCCGATTCCGGCGGAGGAGACGGGGCCGCACTTCTTCGACGAGGACCCGCGACCCGCGGCCGAGCCGCAGCGGCTGCCCCCGGCCGAGGCGCAGCACGGCAGTCGGCCGGAGCCCGCGACGGCGTGGGGCGCCGACCGCTCCCAGCAGTCGGGCTTCGGCCGCGATAAGGACCGCCGAGTGTCCTGGGGCGGGCCCCAGGGTTCCGACCCGCGCGTGCCGCGCGCGGCGGAGCCCGGTGACGCGGTCGTCCAGCCCGACGGCGATTCCTCCCGCACGGACGGCACGGCGACGTTCCCGCCCGCGGGCTCGGGCAGTGGCTCCCAGCCTCCCGCGCCCGACGGGGCGGTGCTGTTCCGCCGTCCGACCGCGGAGGGTACCGGGGCCGGACGGGACGCGGGAGCACCCGGGAACGGGGCCGCCGCGAGCGGTGCGCAGTTCGCCGGTACCGGTCACCCCACCGGCACCCCGGGGGCCCAGGACCCCGCCCCCGCCGAGGGCACCATGACCTTCGGCGCGCGCTCCCCGCGCACGGGGCAGCAGCAGGAGGCGCAGGCCGGGGGCACGGATCCGGCCACCGGCGCACCGGGGGCGGACACGTCCGCGGCGGGTGGTTCCGGCGGCGGCTTCGGCGCCGGACAGGCGGCCCAGGCCGCGGCTCAGGCCGCCCAAGCAGCCCAGGCGGCCCAAGCGGCTCAGGCCGCTGCCGCGCAGGCGCCCGCCGGGTCCGGTCCCGCCGGTCCGTCCAGCCCCTCCCTCCCCCAGCAGTCCACCGGGCCCGCCGCCATGCCCATGGCCAGCGGTGTCGGCGGCGGACAGCCCTCCTGGGCCCAGCAGGTGCACCGGCTCGCGGGCGCCCCGGCCGACGAGGGGCAGCCCGTCGTGCCGTGGAAGGCACCGGTCGAGGACATCTTCCAGGCGGCCGCCCGCAGGCAGTCCGCGGCACGCCCCGCGAGCCTCGGCAAGCGGCTGGCCGCGCGACTCCTGGACACCGTCGTCCTGGCCGGCGTCACCGCCGTGGCCGCCGTACCGCTGGGCACCAAGGCGATCGACCACATCGACGCGAAGGTCGACGCGGCCAAGCAGTCCGGCGAGACCGTCACGGTCTGGCTGCTCGACGGCACGACCGCGGGTTACCTCGGCATCGTGCTGGCCGTCCTGCTCCTCTTCGGCGTCCTCTACGACGCGCTCCCCACCGCCAAGTGGGGCCGCACCCTCGGCAAGAAGCTGTGCGGCATCGAGGTCCGGGACATCGAGGGCCACGAACCTCCGTCCTTCGGCCTGGCCCTGCGCCGCTGGCTCGTCTACAGCGTCCCCGGCCTCCTCGTCATCGGCGTCGTCGGCATCCTGTGGTGCCTGTTCGACAAGCCCTGGCGTCAGTGCTGGCACGACAAGGCGGCCCACACCTTCGTGGCCGCGTAACCGCCCGCACAGCCGCCCCCGCGGCCGTCCGGACGCCCGTGTCCCGGGCGTCCCCCGGACGGCCGCTCGCCGGATGCGCGACCGGAGGGTTCGCGGTCGACTCGGGCCATGAGCAGCGAACCGCCGCCCCCCGGCTCCGGCCCGCCACCGGACGAAGACCCGTTCAAGAAGCAGCCCCCTCCGGCTGACGGCGGTGGCTCCCCGCACGAGGGCACCCCGCCCACCCCGCCCCAGGGTTCCCCGTACGACACCCCGCCCTACGGCGGTCAGCAGCCGCCCCCCTACGGCGGCGGGGAGCCGTACGGCGGTGGGGGCGGCCCTTACGGCAGTGGCGGCCCCTACGGCGGCGACCCGCTGGCCGGCATGCCCCCGCTCGGCGACAGCGGCAAGCGCACGCTGGCGAGGATCCTCGACATGATCCTCGTGGGCATCGTGGTGTGGCTGCTGACCTGGGCGTTCGGGATCGACGAGTACACCGTGAACGCGGACGAGGTCGAGTACGGCAAGGGCCTCGGGCAGGCCGTGCTCGTCGCGGTGCTCTACACCGGCTACGACACCATCATGATCGCCAAGTCGGGGCAGACCCTCGGCAAGAAGCTGTTCAAGCTGCGCGTGGCCAACCTCGACAACGGCTCCACGCCCTCCGCACAGACCTCGCTGGTGCGCGCGCTGGTCCTGTGGCTCCCGTTCGCGTTCTGCTGCGCGTGCATCTGGACCGCGATCGCGGGTGGTTGGAGCTTCTTCGACAAGCCCTACAAGCAGGGCATCCACGACAAGGCGGCCAAGACGGTGGTGGTCGCCACAGGTTGACGTACGCGGTCAGCCGCGGCGCGAAGAGACGCGAAGAGACGCGAAGAGACGCGAAGAGACGCGAAGAGACGCGAAGCCAAGAGACGGCCGACCGGCAGACGCGGTGAGCGCGGCAGGTCCGTGATCCACGAGCCCGCCGGTTCACTTGTGTTCACGGGCCCGCCGGTTCGTGTGCGTTCACGGGCCCGCTGGTTCTCGGACCGGCTCGGGCGCCGCGCCGGCCGGCACGGAGAGGGACGCGGCGACGGACGCGGCGACGGACGCGGTCTCGCGCCGCACCGGAACCCGTGCCTCCATGGCAGCGGCCGCGGTGGGCGGCACAGCGACCGCCGGCGCGCGCTTCGGCAGCGGAATCGTCAAGGCGACGAGCAGTCCCAGAGCGAGTGCCGACAGGGCGATCACCGCGATCCCCAGGCCCGAACTCGTCTGAGACAGCAGCAGCATGGCGAGCGTCGAGAAGATCACGGTGCAGGAACCGTAGGCGAGCTGTGCGGCGGTCGGACGAGGCAGTGCGGCGGTCGGACGAGGCATGGCGATTCCTCGGGGTGGGGGTACTCCCCCCATACCTCTCGCGATGGGGGAGGGTGCGGACAACAGTCGGGGTGGGGCTGCGAATCGGGGGAAGACAACGGTGTCGATTCGGTAATCCGTCGACATTCCGACGCTCTACCGATTGACTCTATTCGCCTGCATGCCCGAGTGGAACGCCCGGTAAGCGTGACCTAACCCACGGTGCCGATGCACAGGGGGCGCACGGAGTCATCGCGTCCATCACGTGGACCGGTGAGCGCGCCCGTTGAGGGGGTCCACGCGGTTCGGATACCGAACTTCCGCTCCGCATAGTGCAGTTGACCGGCACAAGTCAAGACCTGTCTTTTCTCTGGTAACTCCGGTCGAATGTCGTCACTTGACACGCGTATAGCGCGCGGAACTCCACGATCCGGGATCCCCCCTCCGCGCGAACGAACGCAGGGGAGGACTTCAAGTGACCAGCAGACCATGGACGTTCAGAGCGGCCGCGGTGGGCGTGGCCCTCACGACGGCCGCCGCCACATTCTCGACGTTCGCCGTGGCGCACGCCGACGCGCCGATCGACACGGCCGCCGTGAACCGGCAGGACCCGCAGTCGGCCAAGAACCAGCAGGAGCACGACCTCGACGGCCCGCTGAGCAAGACTCAGGAAGCGCAGCGCCAGGAGGCACTGAACCAGGTCATATCCGGCGACGCCGAGGTCAAGGACCGCGACGGTTCGAAGGTCGTCCGGCTGGACAGCAAGAAGGGCGACAGCAAGTACGTCGAGCTCGGCCGTGAGAAGACGGACAAGATCTTCACGATCCTGGTCGAGTTCGGCGACCAGATCGACAGCCGCTACGGCGGCACCGTGGGCCCGGCGCACAACGAGATAGCCGAGCCGGACCGCACCCAGGACAACAGCACGGCCTGGCAGGCGGACTTTGACCAGGAGCACTTCAACGACCTCTATTTCGGCACCGGCAAGGGTGTCGACTCGCTGAAGACGTACTACGAGAAGCAGTCTTCCGGCCGCTACTCGGTCGAGGGTGAGGTCACCGACTGGGTCAAGGTCCCCTACAACGAGGCCCGTTACGGCTCCAACGACGCCCCCACTGGCGCCTGGTACGCGGTGCAGGACGGTGTCACCGCCTGGGTCGCGGAGCAGAAGGCGGCAGGCGCGAGCGACGCGGAGATCAAGGCGGACCTGGCCGAGTACGACCAGTGGGACCGCTACGACCACGACGGCGACGGCGACTTCAACGAGTCCGACGGCTACATCGACCACTTCCAGATCGTGCACGCCGGCGAGGACGAGTCCGCGGGCGGCGGTGCGCAGGGCGCGGACGCGATCTGGGCCCACCGCTGGTACGCGTTCGGCACCGACGCCGGCTCGACCGGTCCCGCCGACAACAAGCTCGGCGGCGCCCAGATCGGCGACACCGGCATCTGGGTCGGCGACTACACCATTCAGCCGGAGAACGGCGGACTCGGCGTCTTCGCCCACGAGTACGGCCACGACCTCGGTCTGCCGGACCTCTACGACACCAACGGTGGTGACAACTCCACGGGCTTCTGGACGCTGATGTCCTCCGGCTCCTGGCTCGGCACCGGCAAGAACGAGATCGGCAACCTCCCCGGCGACATGAACGCCTGGGACAAGCTCCAGCTGGGCTGGCTCGACTACGACACGGCGAAGGCCGCGACGGCGTCGACCCACAAGCTGGGCGTCGCCGAGTACAACACCAAGGACGCGCAGGCCCTCGTGGTCGAGCTGCCGAAGAAGACGGTCACCAACGAGATCGTCGAACCGGCGCAGGGCGCGAACCAGTGGTGGAGCGGCAGCGGTGACAACCTCACCAACACGCTGACCCGTTCCGTGGACCTCACGGGCAAGTCCGCCGCCACGCTGACCCTCGACGGCTGGTGGGACATCGAGGCCGGCTTCGACTACCTCTACACCGAGGTGTCGACCGACGGTGGGTCCAACTGGACGGCGATCGACGGCACGGCGGACGGCGCGGCCATCAGCCGTGACGGCAGCGGCAAGCCGGCCCTGGACGGCACGACGGACGCGTACAAGAAGCTGGCCTACCCGCTCGACGCCTACGCGGGCCAGAGCATCAAGCTGCGCTTCCGCTACGCCACGGACGGCGGAGTGGCCCAGAAGGGCTTCGCGGCCGACTCGATCTCCGTGACCGCCGACGGCACCGCCGTCTTCCTCGACGACGCGGAGAGCGCGGACGCCGCCTGGACCGCGGACGGCTTCTCCCGTATCGGCGCGTCCATCACGGACGACTACGCGCAGTACTACATCGCCGAGAACCGCCAGTACGTGTCGTACGACAAGACCCTCAAGGTCGGCCCGTACAACTTCGGCTTCTCGACCCGTCCGTCCTGGGTGGAGCACTTCCCCTACCAGAACGGCCTGTTGATCTGGAAGTGGGACACCTCCCAGGCGGACAACAACACCAGCGTCCACCCGGGCGCCGGCCTGATCCTGCCGGTGGACTCCCACCCGACCGCGCTGAAGTGGTCCGACGGCACGGTGATGCGCGGCCGCATCCAGGCGTACGACTCGCCGTTCAGCCTCTACCGCACGGACGGTCTCACGCTGCACAACGCGGACGTGGCGACGAAGATCCCGTCGAGCAAGGGTGTGTCGACGTTCAACGACCACACCAGTACGTACTACGACGAGACGGCCCCGCGCGCCGGTGTCGAGATCACTGACACCAACACCAAGATCAAGATCGTCAAGGAGGCCCTGAACGGCTCCACGATCACGCTCAAGGTTGGCGCCGCGGTGAAGTAGTCGGCATTTGCGCAGGTCAGAGCATGATTCGGCGGCAGCCCCTGGCGGGTTGCCGCCGATCGTGTTTAGGTGCGTCCTGTGGATTTCTTATTGACACCGGTGCGCACGGGGGTGTGACTGCATGGCCGCAGGAGGTTTCTGCAAGCTGCCGAACGGCAGCGTGGTGGTGGCGCTGAACCTGCCCAGCCCGCCGGGCTCGGCACGGGGCTGCGTACGCGTCCTGGTGCTGGCCCAGAACCGTGCCCGCGCCCTGACCCGGCTGCGCAACCTGGGCCTGCGCGCGGTCTACCTCCGTGGCAACGCGGCCCCGCCCACCCCCGACGAGATCACCGCGGTCCTGCACCACCCCGACGGTCTGATATGGCGCACGGCCACCGGCGCGGCCGCCCTTCACACGGCCTCTGACAACGGTGTCGTGGCGCCCGAGCTCGCGCAGGAGCTGTGGCACCCGATCAGAGCGCTGCTGAGACGCCCGGCACCACAGGGGTGAGTCTGTCGGTGAGGGGATTCGGGGATTCGCCCTCGCCTATACGACCGGCTTGCCCGAAAGCTCCACGCCGGCCTCCCGCAGCTCCTCCAAGGCCCGGCCGGTGGTCTCCTCGGCCACCCCGGCGGTGAGGTCCAGCAGGACCTGCGTACGGAAGCCCTCCCGTACGGCGTCCAGCGCGGTGGCGCGCACGCAGTGGTCCGTGGCGATGCCGACCACGTCCACCTCGCCGATCTCGCGGGCCCGCAGCCAGTCGCCCAGCGAGACACCGTTCTCGTCGGCGCCCTCGAAGCCGCTGTACGCCGCCGCGTACGCGCCCTTGTCGAAGACGGCGTCTATCGCGCCGGAAGCGACCACCGGGGCGAAGTTCGGGTGGAAGCCCACCCCCTCCGTGCCGGCCACGCAGTGCGCGGGCCAGGAGTGGACGAAGTCGGGGTTGTCGGCGAAGTGGCCGCCGGGGGCGATGTGGAGGTCACGGGTCGCGACGACATGGCGGTAGCCGGCGGGCGCCTGCCCGATCAGCTCCGTGATGGCGGCGGCCACATCGGCACCCCCGGCCACCGCGAGGCTGCCCCCCTCGCAGAAGTCGTTCTGCACGTCTACGACGATCAAGGCGCGGCGCATGGTCGGTGTCCTTCGACTATGGGGTCGGCGGTTGGGTGCGGGTGCGGGCCGGCCGATGGAACCGAGCCTAGAGACTCCGAGCGCGGCGCGGGAGGGGGCAATGGGCTACGGCTGAGGCTCTTATGGCGGACTGCCGTTGCATTCCCGCTGTCCGCCCGTTCATTCGCGTTCGCCCAATGGTGGCTGAAGGCGGCCGGAGCGGCGCCCGCGCACGCCCCCGGCGTACTCCGGGGGCGTATCGGACGTATCGTCCGGATGTGCTCAGGCGTGCTCGGGCGGACCGCTCAGATGTACTCCGTCGGAAGGACCGGCTCCCCGCGCGAGAGCTGCGTCGCCGAGAGCGGCAGGTTCGCGCGGGCGGCAGCGTGCCGGTCGCGTACGGCGTCGAGCGGCTCGCGGGCGACGACCTGACCGCCCTTGACCAGCTCGACCAGCAGTTGCCGGGTGGCCAGCTCACCGGGGACCGGCCCGGTGCCGATCACCTCGGCCTCGGCGACCCCGTACTCGTCCAGCCGTCGAGCGGCCCACTTGCGTCCCCCGATCGAAGTCTTGCCGCCGGTGGATTTCTTGGCCACGGGCTCCAGCGCCGCCTTCGGATCCGCCGACTCGGCACGGGCGACCAGCTTGTAGACCATCGAACAGGTGGGATGGCCGGAACCCGTCACCAGCTGGGTGCCGACGCCGTACGCGTCCACGGGCGCCGCCGCCATCGAGGCGATCGCGTACTCGTCCAGGTCGGAGGTCACGGTGATCTTCGTGCTGGTCGCGCCCAGCTCGTCCAGTTGCTGCCGCACCCGGTGCGCGACCAGCAGCAGGTCCCCGGAGTCGATCCGCACGGCACCCAGCTCGAGCCCGGCCACCTCGACGGCCGTCCGCACCGCCTCGGCCACGTCGTACGTGTCCACGAGCAGAGTCGTGCCCCGGCCGAGCGAGTTCACCTGGGCCTGGAAGGCGTCCCGCTCGCGGTCGTGAAGGAGGGTGAAGGCGTGCGCGGAGGTACCCACGGTCGGGATGCCGTAGCGGAAGCCGGCGGCCAGGTCGGAGGTGGTCGCGAAGCCCCCGATGTACGCCGCCCGCGCCGCGGCGACCGCGGACAGCTCGTGCGTGCGCCGGGCGCCCATCTCGATCAGTGGCCGCCCCCCGGCGGCCGAGGCCATCCGGGAGGCGGCGGCCGCGATGGCCGAGTCGTGGTTGAGGATGGAGAGGATCACGGTCTCCAGGAGCACGCACTCCGCGAAGGACCCCTCGACCCGCAGGATCGGCGAGCCGGGGAAGTACACCTCGCCCTCGGGGTAGCCCCAGATGTCCCCGCTGAAGCGGTACGAGGCGAGCCACTTCAGGGTCGGCTCGTCCACGACGGCGTTCTCGCGCAGGAAGCCGAGGACGTCCGCGTCGAACCGGAAGTTCTCCACGGCGTCGAGAACGCGCCCGGTGCCCGCCACGACCCCGTACCGCCGCCCGTCGGGCAGCCGCCGGGTGAAGACCTCGAAGACCGAGCGCCGCTCGGCGGTCCCGGCGGCCAGCGCGGCCTGCAGCATCGTCAGCTCGTACTGGTCCGTGAAGAGCGCCGTCGAGGGAACGTCCACCGGCAGCCCAAGGTCCGCTGGGTTCACTGTCTTCTCCTCGCCGTATTGCGCCGGTGCACCCCAGTCTCGGCCGGGGGTCCGGGGGTTGTCCCCCGGGGGATGCCGCATAGAACCGGATGGTACCCCCATCTCGTCACTCTGACGATTTGTGGGTCCGATTTGGGGGACCCGTTTGTGCGAGGGCTCCTCTCTGGTGGCAGCATGGGCCGTGTGACGGCTCCCGCACCCCTAGAGATCGAAAAGACCGAGTCGGCGGAGGAGGTCTTCGCCGTACCCGAGCCGGACGTTCCCTGGGTCACCATCGTCCACAACGACCCGGTCAACCTCATGAGCTACGTGACGTATGTCTTCCAGGCGTACTTCGGCTACACCAAGGACAAGGCCACCAAGCTCATGCTGGATGTCCACCACAAGGGCCGGGCGGTCGTCTCCAGCGGCACGCGCGAGGAGATGGAGCGCGACGTACAGGCCATGCACGGCTACGGTCTGTGGGCCACTCTTCAGCAGGACCGGAAATAGCCCGAGCTCTCACAAGCCGAGAGCTCTCACAAGCCGAGAGCTCTCACCAACGGCGAGCTCTCGCAAACCGCGAGCTCTCAACAAACCGCGAGCAGGACCGGAAGTAGCGAACTCACTCCATGCCAGGACACTTCGAACCGCTCCCCGGCGGCGGCGCGGCCGTCGCGCTCGACGAGGTCGAGATCTCCATCATCCGCTCCCTCGCCGTCCAGCTCCTGGAGCTCATCGGTCCCGGCCCCGCGGAGAACGCCCCCGACGACCCGCTCGCCGAGCTGTTCGCGGAGGGCCCCAGCGAGCCGCCCGCCGACCCCGTGCTGCGGCGCCTCTTCCCCGACGCCTACAGCGGCCCCGACGTCGAGGCCGGCTCACCCGAAAAGGCCGATGAGCAGCGCGCCCACTCCGCGGAGTTCCGCCGCTTCACCGAGAACGACCTGCGCGCCGGCAAGCGTGAGAACGCCCTCGCGGTGATCCGCTCGCTGGACGCGCTCACCACGGCGGGCGACGGCGGCGCGGTCCTCAAGCTCTCCGCGGAGGAGTCCGAGCAGTGGCTGCGCGCCCTCAATGACCTGCGTCTGGCGATCGGCGCCCGGCTCGACGTCGTCGACGAGGAGGACACCGACCTCCTCTACCGCCTGCCGGACGAGGACCCGCGCAAGCCGATGGTGATGGCGTACCTCTGGCTGGGCGGGCTCCAGGAGACGCTGGTCGAGACGTTGATGCCGTGATCCGCCGCGTTCACGTGCCGTTCGCTCAGCGGACGCTCAACTCCGGATAACGATCGCATTACCGATGAGGCCTGTTATGTGGCCCTGAGTCCCATTTGTCCACTTCTCCCTGTGGTGTGGCTTACAGGCGCCCCAACCGATCAATGTTGCGGCCGTGATAAATCTTCACGACCGCCCGACGGGACACCATCCATGTCCTGCCGGGTGCGCCACCGACCGGCGGATCGCCGGTCAGGCACAAGCTCCACCTATCCGGGGGGATCGGAACGATCCGAAGCCAAGGGACTGGCTCGGATCGGCATGGAGAAAGGCGCACCACACATGACCTCATCGCAGGTCGGTAAGCACGACGAGAGTCGTGCCGGCAGTGAGGCCGTGAGCGGCGACGCCCCCGAAGAGGGGTACGAGCGCGGGCTCGGCAGTCGTCAGGTCCAGATGATCGCGATCGGCGGCGCGATCGGCGTCGGCCTCTTCCTGGGTGCCGGGGCGAACATCGCCAAGGCCGGGCCCAGCCTCATCTTCATGTACGCCATCGCCGGCGTGATCATCTTCTTCATCATGCGGGCGCTCGGCGAGCTGCTCCTCTACCGCCCGGTCTCGGGCTCCTTCGCGGAGTACTCCCGCGAGTTCCTCGGCCCGTTCTTCGGCTACTTCACCGGCTGGACGTACTGGCTGATGTGGGTGGTCACCGGGATGGCCGAACTCACGGCCGCCGCGATCTACGTCAACTACTGGTTCCCGTCCATCCCTCAATGGGTGACGGCGCTGGTGTTCCTGCTCGTCCTCTTCGTGGCGAACCTGATCTCGGTGAAGCTCTTCGGCGAGATCGAGTTCTGGTTCTCGATGGTCAAGGTCACCGCGCTGATCGGCATGATCGTGATCGGCCTCGGCGTCCTCACCTTCGGCTTCAGCTCCGCCGGTGACACCGCGTCGGTCGCCAACCTGTGGCAGTTCGACGGCTTCTTCCCCAAGGGCATCGGCTCGTCCCTGATGACCCTCCAGGGCGTCATGTTCGCCTACCTCGCCGTCGAGCTGGTCGGCGTCACCGCGGGCGAGTCCGAGAACCCGGAGAAGACCCTCCCGAAGGCGATCAACACCCTCCCCTGGCGCATCGCCCTCTTCTACGTCGGTGCGCTCACGGTCATCCTCTGCGTCGTGAAGTGGACAGAGTTCGCACCGGGCGTCAGCCCCTTCGTGGCGGCCTTCGCGAAGATCGGCATCCCGGCGGGCGCCGCGATCGTCAACTTCGTCGTTCTGACCGCGGCTCTCTCCTCCTGCAACTCCGGCATGTACTCCACGGGCCGCATGCTCCGCACCCTCGCGGACAACGGCGAGGCCCCGAAGGTCTTCAGCAAGCTCTCCTCGACCAAGACCCCCGCGATCGGCATCACCGTCTCCATGCTCTTCATGGGCATCGGCGTGATCCTGAACTACATCGTCCCGGAGAAGGCCTTCGGCTACGTCGTCTCCGTGGCCACCGCGGCCGGCATCTGGACCTGGCTGATGATCCTGATCAGCCACATCCTGTACCGCCGCGCGGTCGACGCCGGACGTCTGCCCGCGTCCTCCTTCCCGGCCCCGGGCGGCGCGAAGTGCAGCTGGATCGCCGTCGCGTTCCTGCTCTTCGTCACCGGACTGATCGCGTACGACGCCGACTCCCGCGTCTGCCTGTACGTGATGGCCGGCTGGGCCGCCGCGCTCGGCATCGGCTGGAAGGTGCTCAAGGCCCGCAACCCGCAGGTCACCGAGCGCCGCGAGCCGGATTTCGAGAAGGTCGGCTGACCCGCACGGACTCCCCGGTTCACCATGTGGGCCGCTTCGTACCACCCCTCGGTACGGAGCGGCCCTTCTGCTTATCCTGGCCAGCATGCTGACCATCACCCAGACCCTCGTCGACCAGATCGTCGCCCACGCGCGCCAGGACCACCCCGACGAGGCGTGCGGCGTCGTCGCGGGCCCGGAGGGCTCGGGCCGCCCCGAGCGCTTCATCCCCATGCTCAACGCCGCCCGCTCGCCCACGTTCTACGAGTTCGACTCGGGCGACCTGCTGAAGCTGTACCGCGAGATGGACGACCGCGACGAGGAGCCGGTGGTCATCTACCACTCCCACACCGCGACCGAGGCCTACCCCTCCCGCACGGACATTTCCTACGCCAACGAGCCCGCCGCGCACTACGTCCTCGTGTCCACCGCGGACACGGACGACGCGGGCCCCTTCCAGTTCCGCTCGTACCGGATCGTCGAAGGGGAAGTGACGGAGGAGGAGGTCACGGTGGTGGAGGCCTACTGATCCCCGCATCCGATCTGCCTCGGTCGGGCCCCCATCCCGAACTTTGGTCAGAATTCATCCACTATCTGAGATCACATTCCAGGACCCGGACCGGGAATCGATACGATGAGCGCATGGTTTCCCACGACGTGAGCGACAAGACGCCGGGCATGCTGCTCGTGGCGCGGCTGCACGTCGACCTGTGCAGGCTGCAAAGCGCCATCTGTACGCGCTGATCCTGCCGCCGTACGGCCGTGAGCCGCGGCTGCGCAACCGGCGTCACCCCTGCTTTTCCCGCGCTGCCGCGCGCACCCCGACCTGACTTTTCTCCCGACAGGAGCCCGCAACCATGGCCATCGAGGTCCGCATCCCCACCATCCTTCGCACCTACACCGACGGCGAGAAGGCCGTCCAGGGTGCCGGGGAGACCCTCGCCGAGCTGTTCGCAGACCTCGAGACCCGGCACGCGGGCATTCAGGCCCGCATCGTGGACGACGGCAAACTGCGCCGCTTCGTCAACGTCTACCTGAACGACGAGGACGTCCGCTTCCTCGACGGCATCGACACCAAGCTCACCGACGGCGACAACGTGACGATCCTGCCGGCCGTGGCCGGCGGCATGGTCTGATCGGCTGCTGACCTCTGATGCGCTACGACTCCCCGCTCGCCGCGGTAGGCAACACACCGCTTGTGCGCCTGCCACGCCTTTCGCCGTCCGAGGACGTCCGCATCTGGGCGAAGCTGGAGGACCGCAATCCGACCGGCTCGGTCAAGGACCGTCCCGCGCTGCACATGATCGAACAGGCGGAGAAGGACGGCCGGTTGACGCCGGGCTGCACGATCCTGGAGCCGACGAGCGGCAACACCGGCATCTCGTTGGCCATGGCGGCGAAGCTCAAGGGCTACCGCATGGTGTGCGTGATGCCGGAGAACACCTCGTCGGAGCGGCGTGACCTGCTGGGCATGTGGGGCGCGGAGATCATCTCCAGCCCCGCTGCCGGTGGCTCCAACACCGCCGTACGCGTCGCGAAGGAACTGGCGGCCGAGCACCCGGACTGGGTGATGCTCTACCAGTACGGCAACCCCGACAACGCGGGCGCCCACTACGCGACGACGGGCCCGGAGATCCTGGCGGACCTCCCCTCCGTCACGCACTTCGTCGCCGGGCTCGGCACCACCGGCACCCTGATGGGCGTCGGCCGTTTCCTGCGTGAGCACAAACCGGACATCAAGATCGTCGCCGCGGAGCCTCGCTACGACGACCTGGTGTACGGCCTGCGCAACCTCGACGAGGGCTTCGTGCCCGAGCTGTACGACGCGTCCGTCCTCACCAGCCGGTTCTCGGTCGGCTCGGCCGACGCCGTGACCCGCACGCGGGAGCTTCTTCAGCAGGAGGGCATCTTCGCGGGCGTCTCCACCGGCGCCGCGCTGCACGCCGCGATCGGCGTCGGCAAGAAGGCGCTGGCCGCGGGAGAGTCCGCCGACATCGTCTTCGTCGTCGCCGACGGCGGCTGGAAGTACCTGTCGACAGGCGTCTACACCGCCGCCACAACAGAGGAAGCAATCGAAACACTCCAGGGCCAGCTCTGGGCGTAGGTTTCCCGTCCCCCGGGGGCTCCGCCCCCGGACCCCCGTTCGGCCTGAACGGACTGGTCCTCAAACGCCGGACAGGCTGACCTACCCAGGGGCGCGGGGAACTGCGCGCCCAGCCCCCACCGCCCTGCACCCAAAGAACCACCTGCCGGGAGTCCGGGGGCGGAGCCCCCGGGGGACGGGACGGGTAGGGGCGGCGGGGGCGAAAAACCCTTCACCCGCCCAGGTACCGCACCTGATCCCAAAGCGCCGGATCCACCACCCCCACCCGCCGCCGAAAGTCCCACACAGACACCTCCCGCAGCTCATCCGTCTCCAGAAAACTCGCCCGCCCGTGCGCATCCCCCACCGCACCGGGCGGCAACGGAATCACCCCGGCCCGATCGTCGTGATACCTGCTGGTGATCTTCGCGACGACCGCACAGTCCTTTTGCACGGACAGCACCAGACACGGCCGGTCCTTGTCCCCGGGCCCGTCCTCGTAGGGAACGTTCGCCCACCAGATCTCCGCCGGCCGCGGCCGAGGCGCCCGCCGCCGCGCTCCACCCGGCAGTCGGCCCGGCAGCCCACCCGGCCGCCCGGACGGCCGACGCGTACCGGCGATCGGCCGATGCCGATGCCGATGCCGATACTGACGGCGCCCCCAGCCGTCCACCAGCGTCGCGACCAACGCGAGCAGCACCACAGCCGCCAGCGCGAGCCACCAGGACGTGTCCATAGCAACGAAGGTACCGGCGCGCACCCCGGCCCGCTCCCCTGCCGCGCCCCCTCACCGCACGGCCCGCGCATCTCGGGTCCAGCCGAAGGTCCGGCCGAAGGTCCATCCGAACCGGTGACAGCACAGGTGAGTTCGCCCACAACGGCCCCTGGTGGAGGAGCGACCCGTCCTTTTGCGCCTTACGCTCGACGGACCGCACGACCCCCGTTCCCGTATCTGCATCCGAGTATCTGTTCATCGCATTTACTCTCTGCACTTCCTGCCAGCGCGGAGGTTCCAGCTCTTATGAAGCTCACCGTCGTCGGCTGCTCGGGGTCGTTCCCGTCCGTGGAATCGGCCTGCTCGAGCTACCTCATCGAGGCCGACGGCTTCCGGCTGCTCCTTGACATGGGCAATGGTGCCCTTGGCGAGTTGCAGCGCCACTGCGGTCTCTACGACCTCGACGCGATCTTCCTCAGCCATCTGCACGCCGACCACTGCATCGACATGTGCGCGTACTTCGTCGCGCGCTACTACCGCCACGAGGGCGGCCGCGCCGGCCCGATCCCCGTCTACGGACCCGAGGGCACGGAACAGCGGCTGACCACCGCGTACGCGGACACCCCCACCGCCTCCTCCATGAGCGAGGTGTTCGACTTCCACACGGTCAAGCCGGGCACGTTCGAGATCGGCCCGTTCACCGTGCACACGGAGCGGGTGCGCCACCCCGTGGAGGCGTACGGCATCCGCGTGGAGCACGGCGGGAAGTCACTGACGTACTCCGGGGACACGGGCGTGACCGAGGCCCTGGACGAACTGGCCCGGGACGCCGACCTGTTCCTCTGCGAGGCCGCCTTCACGCACGGCAAGGAGAACATCCCCGACCTCCACCTCAACGGCCGCCAGGCGGGCGAGACGGCCAGCCGCGCCGGCGCCCGCCGTCTGCTGCTCACCCACATCCCGCCGTGGACGGACCCGCAGATCAACCTGACCGACGCCCGCGAGGTGTACGCGGGGCCGGTGGAACTGGCGATGCCCAGGCTGTCGTACGAGATCTAGACCCTGTACGCACGACAAGGCCCCCGGAGAAATCTCCGGGGGCCTCGGCGTGTGCGTGCGCCTGTGCGGGCGTGGGCGTGGGCGTGCGGCCTACTTGGCCTCCGCCTTGAGGAGCTCCGCCAGTTCCTCGTCCGATTCGCGGCCCGGTGTCGGCAGGTTCCACTTGATGATCGCGAAGCGGAAGACGACGTAGTAGACCACCGCGAAGCAGAGGCCCACCAGAACCAGGCCCCAGGGGTTGCTCGCGATGCCGAGGTTGAGGCCGAAGTCGATCGCGCCGGCCGAGAAGCCGAAGCCGTCCTTCATGCCGAGCGCCCAGGTCAGCGCCAGGGAGACACCGGTGAGGACCGCGTGGATGGCGTACAGGACGGGCGCGATGAACATGAACGTGAACTCGATCGGCTCGGTGACGCCCGTGAAGAACGAGGTCAGCGCGAGCGAGAACATCATGCCGCCGACGACCTTGCGGCGCTCGGGGCGGGCGCAGTGCACGATCGCCAGGCAGGCGGCCGGGAGCGCGAACATCATGATCGGGAAGAAGCCGGTCATGAACTGCCCGGCGGTCGGGTCACCGGCCAGGAAGCGCCCGATGTCACCGGTCTTGCCGTTGTACTCGCCCGCCTGGAACCACGGGAACGAGTTCAGCAGGTGGTGCATGCCGATCGGGATCAGCGCGCGGTTGGCGACACCGAAGATGCCGGCGCCGACGGCGCCCGAACCGACGAGCCACTCACCGAAGTTGTGCAGACCGGTGCCGAGGACCGGCCAGATGTAACCGAAGACGATGCCGATGACCAGCCCCGCGAGGGCGGACAGGATCGGGACGAGGCGGCGGCCGCCGAAGAAGCCCGCCCAGTCGGGCAGCTTGGTCCGGTAGAACCTCTGGTACAGCAGGGCGACGACTATGCCCATCACCACGCCACCCAGGACCTTGGCGTCCACCGGGGCGTCCACCATGACCACCTTGCCGTCGACGGCCGTGGCCACCTGCGGCAGGTTCTTGTCGGTGAACGTGGCCAGCACGTTCTTGAAGACCAGGTAGCCGACCACGGCCGCGAGCGCCGTCGAGCCGTCCGACTTCTTCGCGAAGCCGATCGCGATGCCCACGGCGAAGAGCAGCGCCATGTTGTCGAGGATCGCGTTGCCGCCGGCCGCCATAAAACCGGCGATCTTGGTCAGGAACGAGGGGAAGGACTCACGTCCCAGCATGTCGTCGGCGCCGAGCCGCACGAGGAGCGCGGCGGCGGGCAGTACGGCGACCGGCAACATCAGGCTGCGGCCGATGCGCTGCAGAACAGCCATCGCGCCGGCGCCCTTCTTCTTGCCGGCCGCGGGAGCGGCGCTGGCCGTGGTCACAACTTCCTCCAGTGGGCATGGCGACGCCACCCAGGGGACAGGAAGGGGGTGGGGGCGACGTGGTCTACACCACTCAGTGGTGTAGACCTGTTGTAGCACGGTGAAGCCCGGATAAGGAACCCGCCGATTTTGTGCCTTGGACCATAACAGGAAGAAGGGATTCCGGGCGAGATTCCGGACATGTCCACAGGTCCGGGGTGGGGTTGTCGACTGTTCATCAACTGGTGTAGACCAGTCGGCGGTCGGTCGGTCGTTCCGTCGCGGCGCCGTCATTCGGCACGTACGACATGACGGCTCGCAAAGATGGGCCAACTGTGGGTTACTGCGACAAAGCGGTTCGGATCAGGGAGTAGGACATGGCCACGAAGGCTGAGAAGATCGTCGCCGGGCTCGGCGGCATCGAGAACATCGTGGAGGTCGAGGGCTGCATCACCCGGCTCCGCACCGAGGTCGAGGACTCGAGCCTCGTCGACGAGGCCGCCCTGAAGGCCGCGGGCGCCCACGGCGTCGTCAAGATGGGCACCGCCGTCCAGGTCGTCATCGGCACGGACGCCGACCCCATCGCCTCGGAGATCGAAGACATGATGTGAGCCGAGGGGGCGCACCAGGCCCCACGCTCACTCCTGAGGGGCTGCTTCCGTAACCGGACGCGGCCCCTCACCCATCTGCGGCTAGGCTCGTCGCCATGTCTCGAATCGACGGCCGCACCCCCGAACAGCTGCGCCCCATCACCATCCAGCGCGGCTGGAGCAAGCACGCCGAGGGCTCCGTCCTCGTCTCCTTCGGCGACACCAAGGTGTTCTGCACCGCCTCCGTCACCGAGGGCGTCCCGCGCTGGCGCAAGGGCAGCGGCGAGGGCTGGGTCACCGCCGAGTACTCCATGCTTCCCCGCGCCACCAACACCCGCGGCGACCGTGAGTCCGTACGCGGCAAGATCGGCGGCCGTACGCACGAGATCAGCCGGCTCATCGGCCGCTCCCTGCGCGCCGTCATCGACTACAAGGCGCTCGGCGAGAACACCATCGTCCTCGACTGCGACGTCCTCCAGGCCGACGGCGGCACGCGTACGGCGGCGATCACGGGCGCGTACGTGGCGCTCGCCGACGCGGTCGCCTGGGCGCAGGCCAAGAAGCTGGTCAAGGCCGGCCGCAAGCCCCTGACCGGCACGGTCTCCGCCGTCTCGGTCGGCATCGTGGGAGGGGTGCCGCTGCTGGACCTCTGCTACGAGGAGGACGTGAAGGCCGACACCGACATGAACGTCGTCTGCACCGGCGACGGCCGCTTCGTCGAGGTCCAGGGCACCGCGGAGGCCGAGCCCTTCGACCGCAAGGAGCTCAACGCCCTGCTCGACCTCGCGGTGTCGGGCTGCGACGAGCTCGCGGCGATCCAGCGGGCGGCCCTCGAGGCGACCCTCGAGGCAACCACGGAATAACCCTTCGCGTTCTTATGGGTACGGGCGTACGGTCCAGCCGTGCGCTCGGTCGGCCCCATCACGGGGTCGAGCCGACGCCACCACGGGGTCGAGCCGGTCGCACCACGGGGCCGGCCGACGCCACCACGGGGTCGATCACATCTTGTCCACGGGGAGGGACCGTTCCATGGCCGCGCGCCACCGTCGCCGCACCGCCGCATTCGCCGTCGTCGCCGCACTCGTCGCCCTGCCGGCGGCCGTCGGCTGCGACGCCGTCAGTAAGGCCCTGGACTGCGTCCAGGCCGCCGACTCCATAGCCGACAGCGTCACCGACCTCCAGCAGGCCGTGGAGAACGCGGCGAACGACCCGACGCAGACCGACGAGTCCCTCGACGCGATCGAGAAGAACCTCGACGAGATCGGCGACAAGACAGACAACACGGACGTCAACAAGGCCGTCGACGACTTGAGCGAGGCCGTGGGCAATGTCCGTACGGCCATCAAGAACGGCGACGAGACCCCCGACGTCAGCCCCGTCACGGACGCGGCGGGCGAACTGACGAAGGTCTGCACGCCGTAACGGACACCGCGGGGGACTCGGGATACTGGTGGGCATGACCCGCCTGATCCTCGCCACCCGCAACGTCGGAAAACTCACCGAGCTGAAGGCGATCCTCGCCGACGCAGGTCTCACCCACGACCTCGTCGGCGCGGACGCCTACCCCGACATCCCCGACGTCAAGGAAACCGGCGTCACCTTCGCCGAGAACGCCCTCCTGAAGGCCCACGCCCTCGCTCAGGCCACCGGCCTGCCCGCCGTCGCCGACGACTCCGGCCTCTGCGTCGACGTCCTCAACGGCGCCCCCGGCATCTTCTCGGCCCGCTGGTCGGGCCGCCACGGCGACGACCGCGCGAACCTGGACCTCCTCCTGGCCCAGCTCGGCGACATCGCCGACGAGCACCGGGGGGCTCACTTCGCGTGCGCGGCGGCGCTGGCGCTGCCGGACGGCACGGAGCGGGTGGTCGAGGGGCAGCTGCGGGGTGTGCTGCGCCATGCGCCGGTGGGCACGAACGGCTTCGGCTACGACCCGATCCTCCAGCCGGAGGGGCAGACGCGCACGTGCGCCGAGCTGTCCGCCGAGGAGAAGAACGCGATCAGCCATCGGGGGAAGGCGTTCCGGGCGTTGGTGCCGGTGGTGGGGGAGTTGTTGAGCTGAGCGCACGTGCAGGAACGGTCTGCGAATCAAAGGGATTCGCAGACCGTCCATGGGTGCGGCGGAAGGGATTCGAACCCTCAAGCCGTTTCACGGGCCACAGATCCTAAGTCTGCTGCGTCGCCAGTTGCGCCACCGCCGCTAGCCGCGTGTCATCGTACCGGGCAGGTGGCCCGGAGGGAGCGGGGGTTTCCCGGTGAGAAGCCTGCTGGCGCCCGCTGTCCCCCTGAACCAGTTACTGGTGATTCCCGGAATGGGAACGACCCGCACCGTATCGTCCGGTTTGGGCCGTTCGTGAGGGGCCGGGCGTCAGATGCCCAGGTCCTTGATGATCTTGGCCACGTGGCCCGTCGCCTTCACGTTGTACAGGGCGCGCTCGACCTTGCCCTCCTCGTCCACGACGATCGTGGAGCGGATGACGCCGACGTATGTCCTGCCGTAGTTCATCTTCTCCCCGTAGGCGCCGTACGCCTCCAGGACGGTCTTGTCGGGGTCGCCGACCAGGGTGACCTTGAGGGACTCCTTGTCGCGGAACTTGGCGAGCTTCTCGGGCTTGTCGGGGGAGACGCCGATGACGTCGTAGCCGGCGCCCGCGAGCAGGTCGAGGTTGTCGGTGAAGTCGCAGGCCTGCTTCGTGCAGCCGGGGGTCAGGGCGGCCGGGTAGAAGTAGACGATGACCTTGCGGCCCTTGTGGTCGGCGAGAGACACCTCGTTGCCGTCGGCGTCGGGCAGGGTGAAGGCGGGGGCGGTGTCGCCGGGCTGGAGTCGCTCGCTCATCGGTACCTCACGTGGCCGGGAATGCTTACGGAACTGCGTACGGAACTACGGACGAGCGTAATGGGGGGTGCCGAGGGGTGCGGCGTGGTCCGAGCTGACAGACTGTCGGGACACGGAATCGGAAACGGTACGGATCAGCACACGACCACGGAGGCAGCGCGGTGTCGGATACGTCGAGAACGTCGGATACCAGGACTCCGGCGCAGATCGAGGCGGACATCAAGCGCCGCCGCGAAACCCTCGCCGAGACGCTCGACGAGATCGGCGTGCGGGTGCACCCGAAGACCATCGTCGGCGACGCCAAGGCCAAGGTCGCCTCGAACATCGACCACACCCTCGGCCGCGCCTACGTCGGCGTCAACCGTGTCGTCACCGACGTGACGGGCCGGTTCGTCACCGAGGAGGGCGCGCCGCGACTCGAGCGCATCGTGCCCGTGGCCCTGGTCGTGGTCGGGGTCGTAGGACTGCTCACCGTCGGCTCGCGTCGGCGCAAGCGCTGACCCGGCGGCGTACGGACCGGTCGAAGGCAGGTAGGTTCGGGGCGTGAGCGCCAATCGGGACAAGCAGAGCATCCACCATGACGACAAGTTGCCCATCCGGATGCTGCACGACCGCGTGCTGGTCCGGCAGGACGCCGCCGAGGGTGAGCGGCGTTCCGGCGGCGGCATCCTGATCCCGGCGACGGCGGCCGTCGGCCGCCGCCTCGCCTGGGCCGTGGTCGTCGCGGTCGGGCAGAACGTACGGACGGTGGAACCGGGCGACCGCGTCCTCTACGACCCCGAGGACCGAGCCGAGGTCGAGGTGCGGGGGATCGCGTACGTGCTGATGCGCGAGCGGGATCTGCACGCCGTGGCGGCCGACCGGTTCGAGGGGTCCGAGGACTCCACGGGGTTGTACCTGTAGGACGTACGCCAAAGGGGCTGGTGACCATCGTCACCAGCCCCTTTGGCGGCTCTTTGCTACCTTTGGGGGACCCCGACGAGACGCGCCGTACCGGGACCGCAAAGACGACGCACCCCTGTTGATCGATCACGGAGGTGCCGTCATGGCCTGGGTCCTGCTGCTCGTCGCCGGTCTGCTCGAAGTCGGCTGGTCGATCGGGATGAAGTACACGGACGGTTTCACGCGGCTGGTTCCGAGCGTCCTCACGGGTGCCGGCATCGTCGCGAGCATGGTCCTGTTGTCGTACGCCGCGAAGTCGCTGCCCATCGGTACCGCCTACGGCGTCTGGGTCGGGATCGGCGCGGCCGGGGCGGCGGTGCTCGGCATGGTCGTGCTGGGGGAGCCGGCGACCGCCGCCCGGATCTTCTTCGTCTGTCTGCTGATCGTGGCCGTGGTGGGGCTGAAGCTCACCTCCGGGCACTGATGCGGCTCAGCGGCCCCGTGCCCGCGGTGATGCCGGGCGTCCCCGTCGTACCGCCGTCGGTCGTGCCGCCGTCCGTGGTGGTTCCGCCGTCGGTGGTGCCGCCTGTGGTGGGCGTGCCGCCCGTGGTGGTCTGGCCGGTGGTGGTTCCGCCGTCGGTCGTGCCGCCGTTCGTCCCGCCCTGGGTCTGACCTTCGGTCTGGCCCGCGGTCTGCCCCTGTGTCTGGCCTGTCGTCTGGCCCTCGGTCTGGCCCTGCGTCTGCCCTCCGGTCTCCTGGCTGTCGTCCGTCTCGCCGCCCTCCGTCTCGTCGTCGTCCGCCGCCTCGTCGTCCTCGTCGCCGGTGTCGGGGGACTCTTCGGCGGGTTCGGCGGGCGGGAGCTGCTGCTCCTCCGCGCCCGGCTGGAGCTGAAGGTCGAAGTCCTTTTCCGGGGTGCCCTTGAGCGCGGCCTTCGTGTACTGGGCCCAGATCTGCGCGGGGTAGCCGCCGCCGTTGATCCGGGCCTGGCCGAGGGCCTTGTACAGGGGCTTGTGCGCGCCCGTGTCCGGGTCCTGGCCCATGACGGCGACGACGGTGGCGAGGTCGGGGGTGTAGCCCGCGAACCAGGCGGCCTGGTCCTCCTCCGCGGTGCCGGTCTTGCCGGCGGCGGGCCGGTCGGCGGCCAGCGCGGCCGTGCCGGTGCCGCCCTCGACGACGCTCTGCAGGACGGCGGTGGTCGTGTCGGCGGCCTCGCGGCTCACTGCCTGCCTGGTCACCTGCCGCGGCAGCTGTACGTCCTCCGCACCGTCCTTGGTGATCTTGTCGACCAGGGTGTACGTGCCGTGCTCGCCGTGGTTGGCGAGGGTGGCGTACGCCTCCGCCATGTCGAGGACGCTGGCCGTCGCCGGGCCGAGCGCGATGGACGGGGTGGCGGTCAGGTCGGGAGTGTCCGACGGGAGGCCGAGGGCGACAGCCGTCCGCTTGACCTTGTCCGGGCCGACGTCGACGGCCATCTGTGCGTACACCGAGTTCACCGACTTGTCGGTGGCGGTGCGCACGCTGATCTGGCCGTACGAGTAGCCGTCCTCGTTCTCGGGCGCGTACGAGCCGCCGTTCCAGCCCCGCACGGACCGCTGGTCGGTGCCGTCGTAGACCGTGTTCGGTGTGATCATGCGGCTGTCCTGGGTCTGCGAGTGGTTCTGGACGGCCGAGGCGAAGACGAGGGGCTTGAAGGTGGAGCCGACCTGGTAGTCCCGGCGCGTCGCGTTGTTGACGTACTGCTGGGTGTAGTCGATGCCGCCGTACATCGCGACGACCTTGCCGCTGGCCGGGTCGATGGAGACGCCGCCCGCGCGGACGTACCGGTCGACCTTGCGGTTCTTCTTGTCGAGGTGGTCCATCACCTGGTCGTCGACGGCCTTGACGAAGGCGTCCTGCTTCGACTTCTGCAGGGTGGTCGTGATGCGGTAGCCGCCGGTGGTGAGGGTGTCCTCGTCGATGACCTTGTGGGAGATGAGGTAGTCGTTGACGGCCTGCACCAGGTAGCCGCGCTGGCCGGACATGCCCGCCGAGCCCTTGGCCTCCTTCGGCATCGGGAACGTGACCTTGTCCCGGTCCGCCTCGGTCAGCCACTTCTTCTCGACCATGCCGTCGAGTACGTAGCTCCAGCGGGCGACCGCCGCGGACTTGTTCTCGGGGTGTGCGATCACGTCGTACTCGCTGGGCGCGTTGAGGAGCGCCGCGAGGTAGGCGCCCTGGCCGACCGTCAGTTTCTTGGCGTCGACGCCGTAGT
Source organism: Streptomyces sp. NPDC048275 (assembly GCF_040652275.1). Classification (NCBI taxonomy): domain Bacteria; kingdom Bacillati; phylum Actinomycetota; class Actinomycetes; order Kitasatosporales; family Streptomycetaceae; genus Streptomyces; species Streptomyces sp. NPDC048275. Next base: position 17,377 of record NZ_JBEZLR010000011.1, on the reverse strand, counting down.
ACGCCTGCGCGGCGGCCTGGATGCCGTACGCGTTGCGGCCGAAGTAGCTGGTGTTGAGGTAGCCCTCGAGGATCTCGGGCTTGCTCTTCTCCCGGTCGAGCTTGATGGAGATGAAGAACTCCTTCGCCTTCCGGGTGACGGTCTGTTCCTGGCCCAGGTAGTAGTTCTTCACGTACTGCTGGGTGATCGTCGAGCCGGACTGCCGGCCTTTGCCGGTGGAGGTGTTCCAGGCGGCGCGGATCATCGCCTTGGGGTCGATGGCCGACTCGGTGTAGAAGTCCCGGTCCTCGGCGGCGAGTGTCGCGTGCTGGGCGTCCTTGGAGATCTGCGCGAGCGAGACGATCTCCCGGTTGACCTCGCCGTCGCGGGCGAGTTGGCTGCCGTCCGCGTACAGGTAGACGTTGCTCTGCTTGGTCGCGGCGGCGTTCGCGGGCGGGATCTGGACCAGGTAGTAGCCGAGCACGAAGATCCCGGCCAGGATCATGATCGCGATGATGAAGCCGCCGAGCACCATGCGCCAGGTCGGGATGAGACGGCGCCGGCCGGTGCGCTCGGGCTTGGGCTTCTTGCCCGGCTTGCCGGGCTTGCCTGGTGCTTCTTGTGGTGCCGGTCTTGGTTCCGGTTCCCTGGGCGCCCAGCCCTGGCTGTTCCGCTGCGGCTGCGGCTTGTCATTCATTTGTTCGCCGGACTCCTGTTTCGCGTCGTACGTTCCTGTACGCCCTCGTACGCCTTGTGCGCCCCCACTTGAAGACTGTCGCACCATGCGTTCCGTTCCCGGATCCCGGCACGCGTCACGGCCGGAAAATGCCTGGCAGCCGAAGCCGACGGGGGGCTAGGCTCCTCCGCTTCGGCCAAAACGGCTCCCAACCGGCTCTCTTGGCGCAAGAAGGAGGACTTCCTCGTGGGGACAGGGCGGTTGTACACGACCGTCGCGAAGGGCGCGTTCCGGCGCTTCGCCACCTACCGGACCGCGACCGCGGCCGGAGTGTTCACCAACACCGTCTTCGGGCTGATCCTGGCGTACGTCTTCATCGCGCTGTGGGACGACAAACCGCACCTCGGCGGCTACGACCAGGCCCAGGCGCTCACTTATGTGTGGCTGTCCCAGGCGATGATCATGGTGGTGGCCGTGATGGGCGGCGGCTTCGAGGAAGAGTTGATCGAGCGCATCCGTACGGGTGACATCGCGATCGATCTGTACCGGCCCGCCGACCTCCAGTTGTGGTGGCTGGCCCACGACGTGGGACGGGCGCTGTTCCATCTGCTGGGGCGCGGCGTGGTTCCGCTGGCGTTCGGCGCGCTGTGCTTCGAACTCGCCCTGCCCGCCGATCCAATGACCTGGATCGCCTTCCTGGTCGCGGTCGCCCTCGGAGTGTGTGTCAGTTTCTCGATCCGGTATCTGGTGGCGCTGTCCGCGTTCTGGCTCCTCGACGGGGCGGGCGTGGCACAAATGTCCATGATCCTGGGGGTCTTCTGCTCGGGGATGCTGCTGCCGCTGAACCTCTTCCCGGGCGTGTTCGGCGAGGTGGCGCGCGCCCTGCCCTGGGCGTCCCTGATCCAGGCCCCCGCGGACGTGCTGCTCGGCGAGGCGGATCCGCTGGGTACGTACGCCTTCCAGGCGGCCTGGGCGATCGGGCTGCTGGGGCTGGGGCGGCTGATCCAGTCGGCGGCGACGCGGAGGGTGGTGGTGCAGGGTGGGTAGCGGTAGCCGGGTGCCGGAGCCGATGTGGGCTGTCGGTAGCGCGAGCGACAACTCATGGGCCAGGCAAGGGGCGTACGCCCGCGTGCGCGACGGGCTGCGCGCCTACGGCTTGATCGCCGCCATGTGGATCCGCTCCACGATGGCCTATCGGGCCTCCTTCGCGCTGACCGCCGTGGCCAACTTCGTGTTGACCGGCCTCGACTTCGTCGCGATCCTGCTGATGTTCTCGCAGATCGACCGGCTCGGCGGCTACAGCCTGCCCGAGATCGCCTTTCTCTACGGCGTCGCGGGCACCGCCTTCGGCCTCGCCGACCTGGCGCTCGGCTCGATGGACCGGCTCGGGCGCCGGGTGCGCGACGGCACCCTCGACACGCTCCTCGTGCGCCCCGTGCCGGTGCTCGCGCAGGTCGCGGCGGACCGCTTCGCGCTGCGTCGTCTCGGCCGGATCGCCCAGGGGCTGTTGGTCCTCGGGTACGCCATCGCCGTACTCGACATCTCCTGGACGCCGCTGAAACTGCTGCTGATTCCGCTGATGCTGCTCAGCGGCGGTGCGATCTTCTCGGCGGTGTTCGTGGCGGGGGCGGCCTTCCAGTTCGTCGCCCAGGACGCCTCCGAGGTGCAGAACTCCTTCACGTACGGCGGCAGTACGCTCCTGCAGTACCCGCCGACCGTCTTCGCCCAGGACCTGGTGCGCGGGGTGACGTTCGTGCTCCCGCTGGCCTTCGCCAACTGGCTGCCCGCGCTGTATGTGCTGGGACGGCCCTATCCGATCGACCTGCCGACGTGGGTCGCCTTCACACCACCACTGGTCGCGGCGGGCTGCTGTGCGCTGGCGGGGGTCGCGTGGCGGGCGGGACTTCGTTCGTATCGCAGCACGGGGAGTTGAGAGTGGCGGCAGCCGTGGACATGGACGTGGGCATGGATGTGGATGTGGACGTGGACGGACGTGGACGTGGACAGTGACTTCATCGAACTCGACGGCGTCGAAAAGGTCTTCGACGTGCGCAAGAAGACCGGGTTCCTGCGCAGTGAGCGGCGCCAGGTGCGGGCCGTCGACTCCCTCTCCTTCACCGTGTCGCGCGGCGAGATGGTCGGCTACATCGGCCCGAACGGCGCCGGCAAGTCGACCACCATCAAGATGCTGACCGGCATCCTCACCCCGAGCGGCGGCCGGCTGCGGGTCGCGGGCATCGACCCGACCCGCGAACGCACCCGGCTCGCGCAACGCATAGGGGTCGTGTTCGGGCAGCGGACGACCTTGTGGTGGGACCTCCCGCTGATCGACTCGTACCGCCTGATGCATCGCATGTACCGCATCCCGGACGCCCGTTACCGCGACAACCTCGACCGCTGTGTCGAACTCCTCGAACTGGGCGCCCTGTTGGACGTCCCGGTGCGCCAGCTCTCGCTGGGCCAGCGGATGCGCGGCGACATCGCGGCGGCCCTGCTGCACGATCCGGAGATCCTCTATCTCGACGAGCCGACGATCGGGCTCGATGTGATCAGCAAGGCGAGAGTCCGGGAGTTCCTGCGGGACTTGAACGCCGAACGTGGCACGACGGTGCTGCTCACCACCCATGATCTGCAGGATATCGAGCAGTTGTGCGAGCGCGTGATGGTCATCGACCACGGGCGGCTGATGTACGACGGCCCGCTCGCCGGGCTGCACGAGGTGGGGGAGAGTGAGCGGACCCTCGTGGTCGATCTGGAGCGCGAACTCCCGCCGATCGAGGTGGAGTCGGCGCGGGTCGTGAAGGTGGAGGGGCCGCGGCAGTGGCTCGCCTTCCCGGCGGCGGCGTCGGCGGCTCCGCTGGTGGCGCGGATCGCGGCGGAGTATCCGTTGGCGGATCTTTCGGTGCGGGAGCCCGACATCGAGGCGGTCATCGCCAAGATGCTGCATTCCATGGGGGACAGGTCCGCGGCGGGCAATTCCACGGCGGGCAATTCCACGGCGGGCACCCCCAAACCCCCGCCGGAGAAAGCTCTCTCGTAGCCCCCCGGGCGGGGAACTCGTAGGCTGCTGTACATGACCGACGAACCGGAGCTGCGCGCCTCCGACGCCGACCGTGAGCGAGTTTCCGAACAGTTGAGGGACGCCCTCGCGGAGGGCCGCCTCGACATGGAGGAATTCGAGGAGCGGCTGGAGGCGACGTACAAGGCACGTACGTACGGGGAGTTGGCGCCGATCACCCGCGATCTGCCGGGCGCGGCGGCCGTGGCGCCCGTCTCCATGGTCAAGCAGCCGGTGGGGAGCGGCGGGGCGTGGGCGGACCGGATCGTCGGCGGTGAGGGCTCGTCCTCGTGGGGTGTCGCGATCATGGCGGGGTTCCAGCGCAAGGGCCGTTGGACCGTGCCCAAGCGGTTCAACTCCTTCGCGTTCTGGGGAGGCGGCGAGATCGACCTGCGGGACGCGAACTTCGCCGACCGCGAGGTCGTCATCAACTGCGTCGCGATCATGGGCGGTATGAATGTCGTCGTACCGCCGGGCGTCGAGGTCGTCGTCCGCGGTATAGGCATCATGGGCGGCTTCGACCACCGCGAGGAGGGGCGGCCCGGGGACCCCGGCGGCCCGCGCGTGATCGTCACAGGCTTCGCCTTCTGGGGCGGTGTCGGCGTCGAGCGGAAGATCACCCGGGCCGAGCGGTTGCGCCTGAAGGAGGAGCGCCGCCAGGAGAAGCTGGAGCGCAAGGCCGCCCGCAGGGAGCTGGAGGGCTCGCGGGAGAACGGCCTCGACGTCGTGTTCGACGCGCTCGACGAGGCCCACGACCTGATCCGCGACCACCACGAGACACACCGCGAACGCCACGGGGAGCGCCGCGAGCGCCACCGGGAACGCCGCGAGGACCGTGACAGGCGGAGGAGCGGCGACTACTGATCTGGGGCGGGCGTGGAGCGCCCGACAGGGGCGCGGGGAACTGCGCGTTCGTCGGAGGAACGGTGACTGTCTGATCTCCGGCCGTGGTCGACATGGTGCGGCTTCGCCGCGGGGGCGCGATCAGCCCCCACGGCCCGCAGCCGACCCGCGACCCACACCCACACTTACAGCTCCGCCGGAGCCGACCCCTTCAGGTCCTCCAGGTCGAACACGTCCGCCATCCGCTCGTACCCCTTGTCGCTGGGGTGCAGATGATCCCCGGAGTCGTAATCGGCCCGTATCCGACGCGGATCGTACGGATCGCGTACCGCCTTGTCGAAGTCGACGACCGCGTCGTACACCTTGCCCGCCCGAATCTCCTCGTTGACGGCCTGCCGTACGGCCTCACGGGCGTCGGTAGAGCCACGGTGCCCCCCGAACGGCATCAGCGTCGCACCGACAACCCGCAGCCCGCGGGCATGCGCCCGCTGGACCAGCTCGCGCAGCCCGTCGGTGATCGTCTCCGGGTCGATCCGGCTGGGGCCGCGCAGGATGTCGTTGACGCCGAGGTCGATGACGACGACCTTGACGTTCGTGCGGGCGAGCACGTCGCGGTCGAAGCGGTTCAGGCCGCTCGGGTTGTCGGCGGGCAGGCCGAGCCCGTCGGTCAGTACGCGGTTGCCGCTGATGCCCTGGTTGACGACGCTGTAGCGGGGCACGTCGGCCGCGTCGCCGGAGGCGGGCGCGGTCCGCAGCCGGTCCGAAAGGATGTCCGTCCAGCGGTGGTTGGCGTCGTCCGTGGAGGTGACGCCGTCGGTGAGCGAGTCGCCCAGGGCGACGACGGTGCCGGACGACTCGTCGCTCAGCACGTCGAGGGCGGTCAGATAGCGCCAGTACGTGGTCTGCTCCGCGTACGCGGTGCCGGTCACGTCCTCCGTGCGGTCGCCCTCGGCGAGGTACGAGGTCTGTCGCGCGTTGCGGTGGTAGGTGACCGGACCGGACGGGGTCGGGGAGTACGTGGTCACGAGGACGTCGGAGTCCTGCGGGATCCCGACGCGCACGGCGTCGCTGATGACCTGCTCCCCGGCCGGGATGATCACCGTGGTGCGGCCGCCGAAGGTGAGGCGGCGCATGGTGTCGGCCTCCGCCGACGCGGCGGTGTCGGCCGCGTCGTTCTCGGCCGCGGCGACGGCGATCGAGGCGTGCGTGATGTTCAGCGGCTGCTGTCCGTAGAGGTTGGACAGGGTGATGCGGGCACTCGTGCCACCGACGCTCACGTGCACGACGTTGCGCACGGAGCGGCCGGCCATGCCGTTTGTCTCGGTGCCGGGCTCGGCTCCGGCGGGGGACGTCGACCAGGTGCTGACCCAGGTGCCGACGGAGGCGGGCGCGGCCGAGTTCCGTGGGGTGGGGTTGTTGCGGAGGGCGTTCCGGGGGCCGCTGCCGCTGCCGATGTCGGATGCGGCGCCCATGTATATGGCGCCGGAAATGACCACGATCACGGCGATTATCGCGGCCAGCAGGGCATAACCATGACGCTTGGTCATGCGGTGCGTGTCTCCTCGAGCGATGGGAGCCCGAGGCTCCGATGTGATGAACACATGATGCTGCATGGGGTGGGGGCAAGATCGACGGGGCCCCGACCGGGATGCCGCCGGGGTGCCCCGGGGCACCCCGAAGATTCCCCGGGGTGCCCCGGAGATCTCCCGGAGATGCAGCCAGGTGCCCCCTGAGATCCCCCGGACTTTGCCCCCTCCGGACAAGACGCCGGGAACTCCTGTTTCGTTCCGGGAGTCGGTCAGGAAGGGGCAAAGAGACAATGAGCCATGGGCAAGAGGCCATCGAAGGTCATCGAAGGCATCGAAGGCCATCGAACGGGTGGAGCGGATGGAACGTACAGAACCGGATGAAGTGGGCGCCGAAGGGCAGCATGCCCGGCCCGGCGCCCCCGCGAACCAAGCGACGACGACCTCCCTCGGCCGCGTGGGCCGCACGACGACCGCCCCCGGCCCGGTGGGCCGCGCGATGAACACGTTCAGCCCCGCCGACGAGGAGAAACGCCGCGGGGTGCGCCGTATGAAGGTGACGGCGACCGGCCTGCTGCTCTTCGTCGCACTCGTGTACGTCCTCGCCAAGTGGGCGTCCCAGGAGGGCGCGGGCCCTTGGGCCGGTTACGTCGCCGCGGCGGCCGAGGCCGGCATGGTCGGCGCGCTCGCCGACTGGTTCGCGGTCACGGCCCTCTTCCGCCGCCCGCTCGGCCTGCCCATCCCGCACACCGCGATCATCCCCACCAAGAAGGACCAGTTGGGCGTGTCGCTAGGTGAGTTCGTCGGCGAGAACTTCCTCTCGGAGGAGGTCGTACGACAGCGTCTGCGCGCCGTCGGCATCGGCGGCAGGCTGGGTGCCTGGCTGGCCGAACCGGACCACGCCGACCGGGTCACGGCGGAGCTGGCGACCGCTCTCAGGGGGGCGTTGACCGTCCTGCGGGACTCCGACGTGCAGGCGGTGGTCGGCGAGGCGATCACGCGCCGCGCGGACGCCCAGGAGATCGCGCCCGGCATAGGGAAGATGCTGGAGAAGATCGTCGCGGACGGTGGCCACAAGCGGGTCGTGGACCTGATCTGCGTCAAGGCTCACGACTGGCTGGTGCTGCACGACGAGCAGGTCATGGACGCGGTGCAGGGCGGCGCGCCCGGCTGGACCCCGCGGTTCGTCGACAAGAAGGTCGGCGAGCGGGTCTACAAGGAACTGCTCCGGTTCCTCTCCGAGATGCGCGACGCTCCCTCCCACCCCGCCCGCGGCGCCCTCGACCGCTTCCTCGGCGACTTCGCCGCCGACCTCCAGTCCGACACCGACACCCGCGCGCGCGTGGAGCGGCTCAAGGGCGAGGTGCTCGGCCGCGGCGAGGTCCAGGACCTGATCGCCTCCGCCTGGACCGCCGTACGGTCCATGATCGTGTCCGCGGCCGAGGACGAGCGCAGCGAACTGCGGCTGCGCGTCCGCGCTTCGCTGCTGTCCCTCGGCGCCCGCATGGCCACCGAGCCCAAGCTCCAGGCCAAGGTCGACGGCTGGGTGGAGGGTGCTGCGGCGTACGTCGTGACGACGTACCGGAAGGAGATCACCTCCCTCATCACCGACACGGTCGCCGGCTGGGACGCCGAGCACACGACCAAGAAGATCGAGGCCCACATCGGCCGTGACCTGCAGTTCATCCGGATCAACGGCACGGTGGTGGGGTCGTTGGCGGGGCTGCTGATCTTTACGCTGTCGCGGATGGTGGGGGCGTGAGCGCAGAGGGTGTGAGTGTGGGGCGTGAGCGGCGGGGATCAGGCGCGGCGTCTGAGTACCCGTTGAGTACCCGTACTCTGTCGGGCCGCCCCGGGCCGCGGAACCCTCGTACGCATGACCGAGAAGCTGTTGAGCCCGCTGCGAACGCGCCCTTGGCCGGAACGCTGGCTGACGCGCGTGCTCGGCGCCGCCCTCTCCTGCGCGGCGTACCTCCTCTGCCTCCCCTGGGATCTGCGCAGTCGCCCCGAGACGAGCGGGTCGATCACCGAGACGACCCCGGTGACCGTCCCGGGCGTCGTCCTCCTCGCCGTCGCCCTGCTGCTCTTGGCGGCCTACTTCGGCCACCGGGACGCGCTGGCCTGGCCGCTGCTGCTGGTGGCGGTGCCGCCGGCCACGCTGATGTACGTCTCCTTCCACACCCACCCGGAGCCTCCGGACGCGGCGATCTGGCCGCTGGCCTGGGCGTTCTTCACGCTGGTGATCTCGGCGGGGGCGCTGGTCGCGGCGGCGGTGGCGCGGCAGTTCAGGGCGGAGTCGGGAGAACTGGGGGATTCGGGGGATTCGGGGAGAGAGGAACTGACGCTCGCGCAGTGGTGGTGATCAATACACCTACGCCCCCGTCGTGGACCCCGGGCGAACGATCATCAGGATCGTGACGGTGGCCCAGAGAAGGTTGAAGATGCCGGTGAACATGGCGAGTCGGGCCGTGGTCCGAGGAGTCACCGCGCCGACGCCGTCCCAGATGCCCTCCATGATCGCGGTCTGCCGGGGCAGGACCAGCGCGCCGAGCACGACCGCGGCGAGTGCCGTCAGCGCGATGGAGACGATCAGCCAGGTGTCACCGAGCACACCCATGGTGCTCGCCGTGGCGAACCCGAAGACGGGGACGACGACGCCGAACGTGGCGTAGACCCGGCAGATGCGGTGCAGCAGCCGGACGACGGAACGGGCCTGGGCGTCCCCCGGCTCGGCGAGGGCCTTGCGCGCGATGGGCGGGAACATGCTGGCGGCGACCGTGACGGGCCCGATGGCGACGATCGCGGCGAGGACGTGCACGGCGAGAAGGAACTTGGTCACGGGGTGACGCTACGGGCGGACCCAAACCCCGCAGAAGTGACAGTTCTGCCAGGGTGCAACGGATTCTCGCCAGGCCTGGAAGGCGGGGAGGCAAGCCGGCAAGCATCATGCACGCACCTCCCGCACCCTTGGCCAGAACCCACCGTATGCCTACACTCTGGCCATGCACACCGTGGCCGTACTGGCGCTCGACCAGGTCATCCCCTTCGACCTCTCCGCCCCGATCGACACCTTCGGCTGGGCCCGGCTGCCGGACGGTCGTGAGGCCTACCGGATCCGCGTCTGCTCGGTCTCGCCGGGCGACGAGGTGAGTGCGGGCCCGTTCGCGCTGCGCGCCCCGTACGGACTGGAGGCCCTCGCCGACGCCGACACGATCATCCTGCCCGGCGTCGCCGACCCGACCGTCCCGCTCCCGCCGGGTGTGGCGGAGGCGGTGCGCGCGGCGGCCGCGAACGGCACCCGGATCGCCTCGGTCTGCGTGGGCGCCTTCGTCTTCGCCGCCACCGGCCTCCTGGACGGGCTGCGCGCGACCACCCACTGGATCGCGGCCCAGGACCTGGCGGACATGTATCCCGCCGTGACCGTCGACCCGAACGTCCTCTACGTCGACAACGGCCAGTTCCTCACCTCGGCCGGCGCGGCCGCCGCGCTCGACATGTGCCTGCACATGATCCGCAGGGACCACGGTTCGGCCGTCGCCGCGCACGCCGCCCGGATGTCCGTCATGCCGCTCGAACGGGAGGGCGGGCAGGCCCAGTTCATCATTCAGTCCCGGCCGCCGGTACCGGCCGGCGCCACCATGGAGCCGCTCCTCGGCTGGCTGGAGGAGAACGCGGACCGCGACCTGACCCTGGAGGACATCGCCGCCCACGCCGGCATGAGTACCCGTACGCTCAACCGCCGCTTCCGCGAACAGACCGGCACCACGCCCTTGCAGTGGCTGCACCGGGCCAGGGTGCGCCGCGCCCAGTTCCTCCTGGAGACGACGACGTATCCCGTGGAGCGCATCGCGGCGCAGGCCGGGTTCGGCTCGCCGACGGCGTTCCGGGAGCGGTTCAAGCGGGTGGTGGGGACGAGTCCGTACGGGTATAGGCGGGCGTTTCAGGGCGTGGGGGGCGAGTCGAAGCCGGGGGTCGCGCTCGGGGCTGCGTCCGGGACGGACCCGTACGCAAGCACGTGACCGTGGGCCGTACAGGGCGATCGGTCGTACGGGCTCAGGCTCGCCGGTCGGCCACGACCCACGAGGCGAGGGCCACGGCCCCGGCGACGCCGAACACGGAGGGCCAGGCACCCACCTTCTTGGCCAGCGGATGAGACCCGGCGAAGGCGGCGACGTACGCGGCGGTCAGTGCCCCGGCGGCCTTCCCGCCGGCCTGCTGCCGCCACTGCTGCGCGGCCGCGGCTCCGGCAGCGGCCAGTACGACCCCGCCGAGCTGCCGCTTCTTGGTCCAACGAGCCACGCCGTACCCGCCGATGAGCCCACCCGCGGCCACCGCCGCGGCCGGTACCTTCGCCATTGCTGCCTCCTGGCTGCTGCGTCTGTCGAATGAACCGAGGTTAACTCGCGCGCGGTGCCGGCCCGCGGCCCCCTCCTCGAGTCTGCTCAGTGATCGTTCTCCAGATGGAGTTTGAGCAGGTCCACGCCGTAGTCGTTGCCGTTCGGGGTGCGGATGATCGTGTGGATGTGCTGCTGCGTCGGCGTCCCGTTGGGGCCGCCCATGCCACCGCCGCTGCCCTTGTTGCCGAAGGCCAGTGGGGACTGGGCGTCGTACTCGATGAGCACGACCGGGCTGTGGACGCGGTAGTAGAACGCGGAGCTGTCCTTCGTCTCGCCGAGCCAGTAGAAGTACGTGTCGTCGAGGTGCTCCTCCACCTCCTTCATCCGCACCTCGGCGTGGCCCGCGTCCATGTAGCCGACATACACCCGCACCAGGTCGAGCAGTTTGTCGCGCTGCGCGTCGGTGAGTTCGGAGCCGGGCAGGCCCTCGTAGGCGAGCTCGAGGTTGTCGGAGCCCGCGCCGGCCTTCATGTCGGTGCCGCTCTTCTCCACCGTCGAGGAGATCACCTTGGTCTGCTGACTGTCGCTCAGGGAACGCAGCAGCGTCAGACCGGCCTTGGTCTCCTTCTTGAAGAGGGCGATCTTCTCGCCCTTGTACGTGGCCGAAGTCGGCTCGGAGCCCATGAAGGTCGGCGTCATGACGACCTGGTCACCCAGGACGAAGTAGTTGATGGCCACGTGGTGACCCTCGTACTGGAAGCCCCACGGCTTCGTGGTCGAGGGGGTGCCCATGAGGGTGAAGAAGTAGTGGCCCTCGGTGAGCGTCTCCTGGTTGCCGCCGCTGTAGTCACCCAGGTACGCGTTGAGCTTCATGATGTTGCGGGTCTGGGTGAGCCCGTCGGCGGACAGGGCCGCGCCGAGCAGGGCGTATCCGAGGTTGCGCTGCTTGGTCGTCAGGTCGCCCATCCGGACGCCCTCGCGCTCGTACCCGTCGACGTTGCTCCAGGCCAGCCATTCGTCGGCCTGGATGTCGAACAGGGTCGCCTTCCGCTGCTTCGTGGAGAGGTTGTCGAGGAAGGTCTGCGCGGCTTTGACCAGCGCGTCCGTGGAGACGTCGGTGGAGTGGATCGAGTACAGGTCGTCGACGGTCTTCCCGTCGGTGGTGAGACCGGTGAAGTCGTCGTACTTCACCTCGCTGGCCCCGGGACCCATACCGCCCCCGCCGGGCGCTCCGCCGGGCCCCCGGGAGGGAGCGCCCGAGGGAGCGCCGGACGGCATGCCGTTCGGAGGGCCGGAGGCCGACGAGGTGGTGGACGCGCCGGCGGAGTCGGAATCGCTCGCGGAACAACCGGTCATGGTCGCCACCGCGGCGACACCGCCGACGAGCAGCGACTTGTTCATGAACCAGCGGCGGCTGCGCTCGGTTTCGGGGGTACGTGGTTTGTGGTCATGTCCATGCATGCACCCCACGCTCGCCGACCAACATAAAGCCCCCCTGTGGGAAGTCTGTCAGCGGAGGTTGAACGCACGCACGCCAGGGCCCGCCTCGGACGCGGATCAAGTCCGGAGGGCGCGTGACGGTCGGCGGGTGATCGATCCCAGGGTGTAACGGGCTACACCATGGAGTCGGGAGGACGGTCCCTCGTGGCGGCGAGCGTGCGACGGGATCGTAGTCGGCAGAGGTCGCGACCGATCCGTGGGCCTCGAGTCGCCCGCGTTTCCCTCCCGAAGGACCATTCCGTGAAGTCGCTGCTCGCTCCAGTGAAGTCGTTCGTCGCCAACCTGCTGCTCTGGTCGTTCTTCGTGGGCGGCCTCGCCGCGAGCTCCGCCTCCGGTGCCGTCCTGGACGGCACGGAGAAGGACGTGGCCACCTATGCCGGCATCGCCGTCTCGCTGCTGGCGGGGTCGCGCATCGCGAAGAAGCCGAAGATCAAGGCGTTCCTGTCGACGCCGCCGGTGCTCTGGTTCCTGTTCCTGTTCAACGGCGGCGTGGCCGCGGTCTGTTACCTCACCATGGACGGCGCGAAGGGGATCATGGCCGCCGTCGGCATGGGCCTGGTCTCGCTGGGCGCGGCCGGCGGTCTCCTCGCGAGCCGCCGCAAGCGACCCGCGGCACCCGTGGCACCCGTGGCACCCGTGGACCAGCCCTGGGCCTGACCCGCCGATCAGCGGCTCACCGGGACCGGCCTTCCCGGAGCCCGCCCTGCCCGGCGTACCACGCCCGATCTTTCGCCCTTCGACCCAGAGCCGACCCCATCAAAGATCAAGAAAGGGACCATTCCATGGCCACGAACCGCCGCCGCGGACGCCGTACCGCCGCCATCGCCACCACCGAACGCCGACACGATCGCCGACAGCATCACCTTCGTACTCGACATGTCCGACCTGGGCTGAACGACGAGGACCAGGAACCGCGCCATGGCGTCGGCGAGGGCTGACGCGAGTGTCAGGTCAGGCCGTCCAGGGCGTGAGCGACCTCAGCCCGGGTGATGCCGTCGGCCCGGTTGTCGAACACCAGCTGGTGTCGGCTCGACCAGAGGCACTCGTTGTTCTGTGCCTTCTTCCAGAAGGTGTCCCAATCGGCGAGCTTGGAGAGATCCCGTGCGTAGCCGCGTGCGCGGATGCGTTCGCGGGCGGTGGCCGAGTCGACCTGAACCCGCACCATCACCGGTTCGACTTCGCGGGGCCAGGAGTGGCGCTCGGCGACCTCGGTGAGGTAGTCGGGGCGGGAGAAGTAGCGGCCGAAGGGCGCGTCGAGTACGACCGGCCGGCCCACGGTCAGGTTGTCGCGGGCCAGGTCGAGGATGGTCAGGTACTCGAGTTCCATCACGACGGACTGGTAGTACGGGTTGAGATCCCGCTCGGTCTTGTCCGTGCCGGCGAGTTCGAGGAGCGCCTCGGTGAAGCGGGTGCCGGCGGTGTCCTTGTCGATGTAGGCGGCGCCGGTCTGCTCGGCGAGCAGCCGGGCCACGCTGGTCTTCCCGGACCCGGCCGGCCCGATCACGAAGTAGGCCCGTGGAGTGGTCATGTTGCGGCTCTCATGAGGGTGCATGCCGGGGCGAACCAGGTGGGATCGCCCCGGCGGTGTGTCAGACCGTCGCGGACCGGCGGTCGTGGACGAAGAACAGGTAGGAGATACCGCCGACGAGCAGGAGCACTCCGCCGACGACGAACACGTAGTTGTAGTTGCCCCCCGTGGAATCGAGGATGGCTCCGGTGACGATGGGGGCCAGCGCCGCGCCGAGGAATCCGCCGAAGTTCTGGATGGCACCCAGTGAAGCCACCTGGTGCGGCTCCGCGACGTCGGACGCCAGGGTCCACAGACAGCCGATCGGCATCTGTGCCGCGAAATAGCCCACGGAGAGAAGTGCGATCGCGAGCGGGGTGTTCTCGACGTAGGCCACGGGAAGCACCGCGGCGGCCGCCAAGGCCGCGCCGGCGGCGATCGGGATTTTGCGCGACATGACGGGGGAGACGCCCCGGCGGATGAGGCGTCCGGAGAGGTAGCCGCCGAAGAGGACGCCGGCGATGCCGCAGAGGAACGGCACGGAGGCCAGCCAGCCGGTGGTGGAGAGGCTGAAGCCGCGGGAGGTCTCCAGGTAGCTGGGCAGCCAGGTCAGGTAGACCCATACCGTGTAGAAGATGCCGAAGGCGCCGATGACCATGAAGTAGGTGTTCCGTTGCCGGAACAGCTGCCCCCAGCCGGCCTTCTTCTCGCTGACAGGCGCGGGGGGCTCGACCTTCTCACCCTTGATCGCCATCTGCTCGCGCAGCGTGGGGTCGCGATACACACGCAGCCAGGCCAGCACGATCAGGATGCCCAGTGCGCCGATGGTGATGAACATGCCGCGCCAGCCGAGCAGCAGCATGAGGGCGGTGAGCAGGGGCGGAGCGAGGGCGTTGGCGATCTGCGACCCGGTGTTGACGATCGATATCGGCAGCGCGCGCTCGTTCTGGGCGAACCACCGTTCGTTGACCTTCAGGCTGGAGGTGAAGAACGGGGCCTCGGCAACGCCGAGGGCCACACGCGCCGCGTACATCGCTCCATAGGAGCTGGCCGCCGCGGAGACCATCGCCACCAGCGACCAGAGCCCGGCTGCCCAGGCGTACATCCGCTTGGGGCCGAAGCGGTCGACGAGGTAGCCGGCCGGGAGATTGGCGAGGGCGTAGGGCCAGGCGAACGCCGAGAGCAGGAGCCCCATCTGGGTGGAGCTCAGGTCGAACTCCTTCGAGATGGTCGTGTTGGCGATGCTCAGATTGGCGCGGTCGAGGTAGTTGACGACACCGCCGATGACGAGGAGTGCGACCAGCACCCAGCGGATGCGGATCGGTTTCACCGGGTCGAGGCGATCGGTGTCGGGAGCCTCGAGGCTGGAGAGCGGCTGGGACATGGAGAGTCTCCTGGGGGGATCACCGCAAGGGTTGTGGAAGGGGACGAATCACTGCAAGGGGTGCTCGGGAATCGTTAGGAGAGGTGGCTCACGCGTCAGCCGCGCGCTTCCCCGATGGCCTGCAGGATGGTCTTGGCGGCCTCGGTGACCCGGCGGTAGTCGCCGTCGGGCCGGGCTGCCTTCGTTACGGAGCTTCCGACGCCGACCGCGACGACGCCGGCGTCGAACCAGGCCTTCACGTTGTCCGGGGTGACGCCGCCCGCGGGCATGAGGGGTGCCTGGGGGAGAGGGGCGGTGACGGTTCGGACGTACTCGGGGCCGACGAATTCGGCCGGGAAGAGCTTCACGATGTCGGCGCCCGCCTGCATCGTGTCGACGATCTCCGACGGGGTGAAGGCCCCGCTCACCGTGACGGCCTGGTAGCGGTTGGCCGTCTCGATCATCGCGGGGTTCAGGTTCGGGCTGACCAGCAGTCCGGCGCCCGCCGAGATGCAGGCATGCGCCGCGTGGTCGTCCAGCACCGTGCCGGCGCCGACGACCACACCGTCCTTGCCGTACCTGCCGGAGAGCTTCGAGATGACATCCAGTGCGCCCGGAACGGAGAGGGTGATCTCCAGCGCTCGTATACCGCCCTCGATGGCTGCTTCCGACACGGCCAGGGCTTCCTCGGCGCTGTCCAGGCGGACGATCAGGAGAGCGCCCGTGCTGGTGATCGCGTCAAGGGATTTAAACTTCGTTACCATGGTGGAACACGCTAGAACATGGATTCACAACTTGTCACTAGTCGGCGGGCGGGAAGTTAACCTGATCTTCATTGGTCCCGTCCTCGAGGAGACGTGATGAGCAGGGCACCTCTGATCCCCGAACAGAGACACCAGGAACTCCTCCGCCTGCTGCGGAGCAGCGGGGTGCTGAGCATCCACGAGCTCACCGACCGGCTGAACGTCTCCCACATGACGGTGCGCCGGGACATCGCGGCACTGGAGAAGAGCGGTCAGGTCGTCTCGGTGCAGGGCGGGGTCAGGCTGGCGGAATGGGTCGGCAACGCACCGCCCCGCGAGAGGGCATCGCGGGCCGTGCTCGAACTGCCCCGCAAGCAAGCCATCGCCGAGGCCGCCGCGGGCCTTGTCGAAGACGGCATGGTGGTGTTCCTCGACGCGGGCACGACGTGCCAGTCGGTGGTCCCCTTTCTGGCCGCCCGCACCGACCTCACCGTCGTCACCAACGACTTCCACGCCGCCCTCGCACTCTGCGGCCTTCCGAACGTGCAAGCCATTCACACCGGGGGTGAGGTAGACGTTTCGAGCGGTTCGAGCAGCGGACCGCTTGCCGCCAAAGCCATCGGGGCGCTGAACATCGACATCGGCTTTCTGAGCGCCGGCTCGTGGGACCTGGCCCACGGTGTGACCAGCCACTCCACCGACAAAGTGCTGCTCAAGCAGGCCGTGATGGAAGCGGCTTCCTCGGTCGCACTGCTCGCCGACAGCACGAAGTGGGGGATCGTCGAGCGGTTCAAGGTGACCTCGCTCGACCGGCTCGACACCATCGTGGCCGACGACGGGCTACCCCCTGAGGTGGTTGCCCGCATCGCCGAGGAAGGACCGTCGGTGCTGCGCGCCTAGGGCCTGTCCGGCCGATCAGGTCGCAGGAGAGCGGCGGTGCGTGCCGCACCCCGCGTCTGCGGCATGGTCGGCCGGACAGGTCCTAGCGTGGCTCCGTCCGAGCCCGACCGGCGCAGTGGACCGCGTGGCGGCCGGGCGTCCCGGTCGTCCACCGTCGGCGCGCACCACAGGTCGACGCCCTTGGTGTACCAGGTTCTCCCCGAGGCGCCACGACCGCCGCAACCCGGGTGACGTGCCCGCAGACGTGGTGACGCCGGCTCGGTCCGCCGCCCTGCTCGCCGCCACCCGCGCCGACCTGGTCGAACACCTCGTAGGCCAACAACAGGGGCGCGGGCGGTACAGGGAGATCCCCGTACCGCCCGCGCCCCTGTCTTACGTTCCGCAACTACGGCAAGATCAGCCGCGTCTACACCTGCTTCTGCTGCTGACGCGCACCTCGGTCGGCCGTGCCGCGGGGGAGGGTCAGCGGGAGGCGAGGGCGGTTTCGGACTCGATGCGGGTGAGTTTTTCGGGGTTGCGGACGTAGTAGAGGCCGGCGACACGGCTGTTTTCCACGCGGAAGGACAGCACGCCGTCGATCTCGCCGTCCACGCGCAGGATGAGTCCGGGGTTGCCGTTGACTGTCGTGCTCTCACTGGTGAAGATGCCGCCGGCCTTGGCGAGGCTGCCGGCCATGTAGCGGAGTACCTTGTCGGCGCCGACGACCGGTTGCAGGGCCGCCAGTTTGAAGCCGCCGCCGTCGCTGACGAAGGCGACGTCCGGGGCGAGGACGTCGAGCAGTCCCTGTAGGTCCCCGGTCTCGAGTGCGGACTGGAACGAATTCAGCGCTGCCTGGGTTTCTTCGGGGGAAGCCGGTGTGCGCGGGCGGCGGGCGTCGACGTGTTTGCGGGCGCGGTAGGCGATCTGGCGTGTGGCGGCGGGGCTCTTGTCGATGGCGGCCGCGAT